>JAKEEV010000632.1 GCA_022616395.1 Planctomycetia bacterium
AGCCTGCTGCTGTCGACCTACAAGATTTGAAGTCGCTGATTGTTTGGTGCCGGAGAGAGGACTCGAACCTCCGACCCGCGCATTACGAATGTTTTGAACCATTGGTTACACGAGGTTACACTGGGGCCGTTGAATAGGGAAATAGCAGGGTTTCGCGGTGTTTTTCGATGTTCGAAACGCACGCGAAGGTTACACGCAAAAGCGCACCCCGCCGTTCCCGGTTACAGTAAAACGCAAGTAGAGGGACCAATGGCCACCACCAACCGCAAGTTTACCGACGACTGGTTCGCCACCGTGCACGCCCCCGCAGGGGTTGCACAGGTGACGTTCCGCGACAGCGCCAAGGGTAGTCGACTCTGCCTACTCGTGGGCAGGCACACCAAGACCTTCTTCACCTCGGCAATGGTCAACGGCGTGCGCAAGAACTTCCTGCCCATTCACGCCACCACCGTCGACGAGGCGCGCGACAAGTGCGAGAACCTGCACCGTGGGTTCCGCGACCAGAGGAAGACCAAGGTGACCACCCTGCCGGGGCACCTGCCGCTGCTGAAGCACCGGGTCCAAGCCTACCTCACCGACCACAAGCGCCCACTCACGACCGCGACGCAATTGCAGCGCGGCATCGAAACGCACTTCGCCGAGTACCTGGACCGGCCCGTTGATGCGCTGACGCCTGAGGTGGTGGATGACCTGCGACGACGACTCAAGATACCGAAGCGAGTGCTGGTGACATTGCGCGCGGTGCTTCGCTTCTACATGCGCAAGGGAAAGATGGCTGACCCGCTGGCTGACGTCCCGGACGACGCGCTCGCACAAGAGGAGAAGGTTGAACTGATCGATGCGCTGAAAGCACATCCCGGTCGACTGCAAGACATCATCAAGCACGGGTACGGGTACGGCAACCCGGCGCTCGGGCTGTTGAACGAACTCACACTGTTCACTGGCCTGCGTCCCCGTGAACTCATCAAGCTGCGGTGGGACGACATCAACCTCGACAAAGCAGATGGGCCGGAGTGGTTCATCGCACTCAGCGGCAAGGGCAAGAAGCCGCGCGAGAAGCGTATACACCTGCCAATGAGTGACCACGTTGCGCGGTTGTTGATCGACCGCAAGCAGCTGCGACGCGACCAGCACCCGTTCGTGTTCCCGCATCACGAGAAGGCGAAGCAGGAACACATGGACAAGGGCGGTTACAAGAAAATGATCGCGCACATTCGCAAGAAGTGCGGTGCCGGCTTCAACGG
>JAKEEV010000633.1 GCA_022616395.1 Planctomycetia bacterium
ACTGACTTGCCTGTCCGAAGCAACGACAGGCAAGATGCCTGTCCTACAACTGACTTGCCTGTCCGAAGCAACGACAGGCAAGATGCCTGTCCTACAACTGAGGAAACGCACGAGCCGCGAGGATCTTCCTCGCGGCTCGCGTTGCTGCTGTCAGTCTTACTTACCATCGCCATGCCCGGCGTCCCATGATGACGCCACCGCGAGGATCGATGTACGACCCGCCATAGTACCCACCGTAGTAGCTTGGGTACGAACCGTAGTAGCTTGGGTACGAGCCGTAGTAGCTACCGGTCCACGGGCTGTAGTAAGAGCTGGAATACACGGGTGTGTAGCCGCTGGTCACGACCACGCCGGTGTCAGTAATCGGCGTGTAGGAAGACGAGTAGATCCTCGTTCCGGGATAGTAGTAGCTTGGATAGGAGTACATCGGATAGGAGTAGGTCGGATAGCTGTAGCTGTACGAGGGGTAAGAATACACGACCGTACCCCGACGATACTGCGCATCAGCCGTACTCGCAAATCCGAGCACCCCCACGGCCACGATCGCCGCAAGGATGAGCCTCTTCATTGTGATCCTCCTCTGCTTGAGAACTTCCCCTAAACCAAACAGGGAAGTGAGACCTGCCTTTGCGTGCAGATCTCTGATACCAATTTGGCGAGCCGCGTTATGTCACGGTCACCACTGGTGTAGCCGTGCAGGGTTCATACCAACGGGGCGTGAAGTGGGAATTAATCGACGGAATTGGATGTGAGATTGCCAGTTATGGCACGGATCGCCGCGCGCAGGCGTTCGCGCACTTCGGGAGGCATCTGGCTCCTTGTCGCGGGATCGGCAAGCACCGCGCAAGCTCCTTCCACGATTTGCGCGAGTCCATGCCACATCGAAACAGGAGTCGGGAGTCGGGAGTCAGGAGTCGGGAAAGAACCGGGCTCCGCTTTCCCTGGTTCTTGCTTTCTGACTGCTGACTCCTGATTCCTGATTCCTGACTCCTGACTCCCGACTCCTGATTCCTGAACTGTTTCCTGTCTCCTGTCTCCTTCTCCTGATCCGACCAGTTCGCGCATCGTGTCCAGGAAACCGCCGGTGTTGATCGCCTCGAAGGGAATTTCGTCGGCATCGCTTGCGAAGATGCCCGCGAACAGCCCCTGTTTCGCTTCAATCGTGCGCAGCACTTTCTCTTCGATAGTGCCGCGTGTCACGAGGTTAATCACGCGCACCGGGCGACTTTGTCCCATGCGGTGAACTCGCGCAATCCGCTGGGCCAGTACCGCGGGGTTCCACGGCAGTTCCAGATTCACCACGGTGTCGGCGGCTTGCAGGTTCAGCCCGGTTCCGCCCGCATCGGTACTGAGGAAGATTTTGCATGCGGGGTCAGTCTGAAATCGCTCCAGCACTGCCTTGCGATCCTTGCCCGGCAACCCTCCATGCAGCACGACGTAGCTCACTCCGAGTTTGTCCAGCACCTTCGCCGCTTCAAACACCATCGTTTCCCACTGCGAGAAGACCACGAGTTTGTGTTCGCCCGCGAGTTCCGGCACGAGTTCGGCGAATTCATCGAGCTTGGGAGACACACGCGTCTGTCGGTCGAACATAAAGAGGCTATCGCAGATCGTTCGCAGATTGACCACGCAGGCGAGAATGCGCTTGCGGTCGAGATCGGTGAGGTAGTTTTTCTGAAGCAGCCGCGCGAGGGTGATTCGCTGTTCCTCGTAAGGTTCGCGTTGCTCGTCGGCGAGTTCCACGAACACGATGTTGTCGGTGCGCGCTGGGAGTTGCGTGAGCACCTCTGCGCGTGTGCGACGCAGGAAAATAGGAGCGAGCTTTTCACGAATCTTGTCGAGATTGCGATAACCCTTCAGGTGGCCGCTGTCGTCGAGTACGCGGTGATCGTGCAGGAACTGGAACGCGGGTCCGAACCTGCGCTCATCGACGAACTGCACGATGCTGTAAAGTTCTTCGAGCTTGTTTTCCAGTGGCGTACCCGTGAGTACCATCGCGTATCGACTGCGGAGCTTCTTCACCTCCTTCGATGTCTTCGATTCCCAGTTCTTGATGCGCTGGGCTTCGTCGAGAATGACGACTTCTGGCTGCCAGGCGTTGATCGCCTCGCGATCGCGCACGACTTGTTCGTAATTGACCAGTCGGTAGAAAGTTGCCTGCGCGTACTGATCGCGTCGGTCGTCTGGTCCGCCCTCGATGACTTGCACCGGCCGGGTGGTGAACTTCTTGATTTCGGTTTCCCACTGATACTTCACCGACGCCGGTGCAACGACCAAAGCTCTCTGCAGATTCCGCTCGCGTGCCAACAGTTCGACCGCCGCGAGAGTCATCGGCGTTTTTCCGCATCCCATGTCGTCGCCGAGGATGCTGCGTCCGCGGCAGGCCAGGAAGAGCGCTCCGCGGGTCTGGTAGTCGTAGAGAGGCACGGAGAGCAACTTCAGGTCGAGTGTGCCGGCTTCGAGTTGCTTGAGCCACTCCTGTTCGCGGGCGAGCATCTCGGCTCGTTCGATCTCGCGGTCGATGAACTCCAGAGCATCAGATTCGACCGTGACCTCTTCCGGCACATCTTCGACAACGCGAATCAGGTCGGGATACTTTCCGCGAGCCGACCACATTCCCTTGTCGTCGAAGAACGTTTGCGCGAGTCGGGCGAGTTGGTCGGAGTGGCGTGCGGGGAGGTGAATGCCGAGTTGAAGTTGCTCGCCGTAGTGCAGGTAGATTTCGGGCCGCGTGACGGTGGCTTTCTTCTTCTGTAGGTGAGCCGGGAGTTCGTCCTTGAGGTGGTCGAGTACAGCTTCGATGTGTTTGCAAGTTCCGAGCGTGTTCGCCTTGAAGTCCGGACAAGTGCAGGCGTTGTCGCCGACCTCAAAACCCTTGACCGAGACCGTGTATTGCCCGCCGGACTCCGGGTTGGTGACCCGGTAGTCGGAGAATACGCGGTTCTTGCCGAGGTTCTCAATGGTGAACTTGACGGCCTTCGCCCGCTGTCTGCGAATGTCGATCTGCACTTCGCGGAGCATAACTCTTCTCTGGCGCGGAATTCTTTCCGCGGTTTCCGTTCGCAGCTTAAACCAACCTTGATTGTACCCCGACGTGGAGCGCACTCACAGGCGGACTGCGTACTATGTTGGGCGTGAAGGGTCAACGCCACCCGGCCAGCGATTTGGACCTTCAAACTCGCCCTTCCTTGTCGCCCTTCGACTGGACAATCGCGTCTGGTTGATGGACCAAAAAGCAGTTCTCGCCCAACTCGCTTTCCCACCGGCCCGTGACCTCCGGACGCCAACCAGTTGAAGTGACACTCGCGCTCTTTCAAAGGACGGACACATGACGACTCGCACCCATCGGATCGCCCGCACCCCTGAATCTCACACCTCCCGTCTGGTTGTCGAGCAACTCGAAGACCGCGTCACCCCCGCCAAGCCAGGGATCTCCCTGGCGCCGAGTGACGGTCAGTTCGCCGTGGGCGCTGATCAGGGCGCCAACGGACACGTGAAGGTACTCAAGGCCAACGTAGTCCGCTATAGCTTCATTGCGTTCCCAGGATTCAACGGAGGCGTGCGCGTCGCAACCGGCGATGTGAACGGCGATGGCACCGACGACATCGCGGTGGGCGCTGGGTTCGGCGCCAACCACGGGCACGTCAAGGTGTACGACGGCACCACCGGAGCCGAGATCACCAGTTTCTTCTCCTTCCAGGGCTTCAAGGGCGGCGTGGATGTGGACATCGGCGACGTGAACGGAGATGGAAAGGGCGACCTCATCGTCGGGAGCGGTCCGAGCGCCAGTCATGTGAAGGTATTCGACCTCGCCGCCGGAGGCACGGAGATTGCGAGCTTCATCGCGTACTCCGGTTCCGTCGGCGGAGTGACCGTGACCTCGGGCGACCTGGACGGCGACGGTGATGAGGAAGTCATCACCGGCAGCGCCATCGGAGGCGCGCACGTGAAAGCGTTCTCCGTCGGGACAGGCGGAGCGGTGACCGAAGTGGCGAGCTTCGTGGCTTACAGCGGCTACGCGGGCGGAATCGATGTGGACGCAGCCGACCTGCGCAACAACGACGGCATTGCGGAAGTCGCGGTCTCTCCGCTGGACAAGGGCGGAGGCGAGGAGGTGAGACTGTTCGACCTCTCGACGGGCACGCCCACGCTGCTCGGCTCCTTCGTCCCGAAGTTCCCTGGTGCTGATCGCGGAGTGCGGCTGGCAAGTGGCGACGCGGACGGGGACGGGGACGACGACATTATCGTCGCCGGCGGGCCGGGCCGCGGAGCGAAGGTAAAAGCGTTCGATGCTCAGACGTTCACCGAGATCAAGGACTTCTCTGCCTTTCCCGGCTTCCAGGGTGGCGTGTTCGTCGGTTGATTCGTTCGTTCAAAAGTTGTCGGCACTCCGTGGCTTCTCTGAACTTCGCGCAAGAGGATGCGCACCCCAACGGAGGGGCGCATCCTCTTACTCATCTCGCGTTGATGTTGGGAAATTCAGAAGCGTCGGAAAGTAACCGACGTTCTGGCACGCGATTGGTGCTCTTCAACGTCGATTTCTCCACCGTCAGCGGCAACACGTTCTCCGGTAGTCTTCCGGGAAGTGCAACCACCGGTTCGGCCGTGGCCGTCGGTGGCGGAAGCAACAACCTGACGGTGACCGGCAACACCTTCACCAACTTCGGTAACCGGGCGCTGAGCGTCTCTGATCTTGGCCTCGGCTTCGGTTCCAACAGCAACTTCACTTTCAGCAACAACACCATCACGTCCAACATCAACCTGCTGGCCAGCGGCCGGGCGATCATCGACCTGGAGGGCGTGGGGGGAACTTCTCAGATTGTGGGGAACTCTCTGACCCTGACGGGAACCACGGATACCACCGTTGCCTTCGCGGATGCAATCGAAATCGGCGGGCTTGGGACTGGCACCGTGAACGTTCTGAACAACACGTTCACCGGCGGCAACGTGGACGCTTCTGGAAGCGGAATCGACAGCGCTGGTGTGCGCTTGCTCTCCACACTCTCGGCGACTGCGGTCATCAATGTTCAGAACAACACCATCTCCGGCTTCGTGAATGGAGTGGCCGCCGAAACGCTGCTTGCTGGTACGGATGTGAATGTGAACTTCAACAATCTGGCAAGCAATTCCGCCCTGGCGATCCTCAACGGCACCGGCGCGGACATTGACGCATCGTTCAACTGGTTCGGAACAGCAGTCGCGGCGGATGTGGCCGCGGAAGTCTCTGGCGATGTGGACTTCACCCCGTGGTTGGATGTGGGGACGGACATCAGCACTGCGGCCGGCTTCCAGCCCGACCTGTCGGTCCTGCACGTGGACGACGCGGGCCTTCAGGTTGGCACAGAGGGACGCATTCAAGAAGCGCTCAACCTCGCGGCCAGCAGTACCGTCATCGTGGAGTCGGGCACGTTCACCGGGGACGTGATCGTCAACCCTGGCGATACGCTGGCCGGGATCGGGACCATTTCCGGAGTGGTGACGGTGACACCGGGCGGCAAGATCACTGCTGGCACAAGCGCAACGGGAACCGCGGGCATTCTGGAAACTGGGAACCTGGACCTGAGCACCGGAGCCCAGGTTGTTGTGGATGTCAACGGCTCGACCGCGGGGACCGGACACGACCAACTGGACGTGACCGGCACGGTAGACTTGAGTGGAACGACTCTGATAGTCAACGCGACGACTGGAGTAGCTAACGGCACAACGGTCACGATTATCAACAACGACAGCACCGACTCGGTCATCGGCACCTTCGCCGGACTGGCTCAAGGGGCGACGGTGACGGCCACCAACGGCCAGCAGTTCCAGATCAGCTACACCGGCGGAAGCGATGGTAACGACGTGACTCTGACGGCCATCACCGCTCCGCCCGCTCCGGTGGTCGATCTGAGCGTCACCAAGACCGACAACACCACGGTTGTCGCCGCCGGCCAGGCGATCACCTATACGGTCGTGGCGAGTAACCCTGGGACGGTGACAGTCACCGGCGCGACACTCGTGGACAACTTCCCCACGACTCTGACGGGCGTAACGTGGACAAGTTCTGCCTCTGGTGGAGCGAGCGGGAACTCGGCGAGCGGGTCGGGGAACATCAGCCAGACTCTTACCCTGCTGCCCGGCTCGTCGGTGACCTACACCATCAACGCCACGGTCTCGTCCTCGGCGACTCTTGGAAGCGCGATCACAAACACCGCGACCATCAGCACGCCAAGTGGAACGACCGATAGTGTCCCGAGCAACAATTCCGCGACGGACATGAACACCGTCGTGCAGATGGTCGATCTGAGTGTGACCAAGACGGATGGCCAGACAAACGTGGCTCCTGGTCAGACCATCACGTACACAATTGCCGTCAGCAACGCCGGAGCTACCGCTGTCAATGGAGCAATCCTGATCGACAACTTCCCCGCGACTCTGACGGGCGTGACGTGGACGAGTTCGGCCTCTGGTGGGGCAACTGGAAACACCGCGAGTGGTTCAGGGAATATCAACGAAACTCTCAATCTGCCGGTCGGCTCGTTGGTCACCTACACCGTCACTGCGACGGTCGACCCGAACGCGGCGAACGGCACCACGATCAGCAACACGGCAACCATCACCACACCATCGGGCACCACGGACAATGCGCCCAGCAACAACACGGCGACCGATACCAACACTGTTGCCGGGTTCGTTGACTTGAGCGTGACCAAGACCAACAACGTTTCGGTCGTGACGCGCGGAACCACGACGACCTACACGATCGTGGTGACCAACGCGGGCAACATCACGGCCACCGGCGCCCAGTTCGTCGATCCGGTGAGCGCTGAGTTGACGAACGTAGTCTGGACGAGCAGTTCGGGTGGCGGCGCGACGGGCAGCGCTGGGAGCGGGTCGGGTAGCATCAACGAGACGCTGAACCTGCCGGTCGGCGCGTCGGTGACTTACACCCTCTCCGGCACAGTCACCGCCGACGCGACTGGGACGCTGGACAACACCGCGACCATCACCGCGGCAGCCGGCACGACTGACAGCAACCCGGCGAATAACGCGACAACGGATAGCGATATGATTTTTCCGGCAGGGCCGGTCGTTCGACTGTTCGCCGTCGGAGCTGGTCCCGGCGCGAACGCTCACGTGAAGGTGTTCAATGACGATGGCTCGCTCCGGTTCAGCTTCTTCTCGTTCGTCAACTTCAACGGTGGCGTTACGGTGGCAACAGGCGACGTGAACCGGGATGGAGTGGAGGATATCGTCGTTGGGGCCGGGATGGGGGGAACCAACGGGCACGTCAAGGTGTTCGATGGCGTGACCGGTTCGGAGATCGCGAGTTTCTTCAGCTTCATGGGCTACCTCGGCAGCGTGGATGTGGCCCTGGGTGATGTGAACAACGATGGAGCCGGCGACATCATCGTGGGTACCAGCACCGCCTCGTCTCACGTCAAGGCGTTCGACTTTGCCAGCGGCTCGACCCTGATGAGCTTCTTCACCTACGTCAACTTCGAGGGCGGTGTGAACGTCGCGGCGGGCGATTACGATGGCATCGGAGGAGACGAGATCATCACTGGCGTCGCTTCCGCTGGCCCCTCGCATCTGAAGGTGTTCAACTTCGCCCAGGCGGAACTGGCGAGCTTCATGGCCTTCCCCGGCTCTCCAGTCCCGATCGACGTGGCGGCCGGCGACATCCTCGGCGACGACCGAGCCGAGATCGTGGCCGTTCCCATGGGAGCAGGTGGAAACCAGGAGGCGCGCATCTTCGCTGGCGGCACCGGAGTGCTCGTCAATTCGTTCCTCGCGCCGTTCACCGGGGACGACACCGGGTTGCGGGTCGCTCTGGGTGATGTGGATAACGACGTCGACGACGACATCATTCTCTCGACTGGAGCCGGTCACAATGCCAACGTCCAGGCATTCGACGCCCAGAGCCTGGCTCAGGTTCTCAACATCACTGCCTTCGACAACTTCAATGGAGGAGTGTTTGTTGGCTGACGCCCAAACTCGGTTGAAGTGAACAACCAAGCCCACCCACTTGATGGGTGGGCTTGGTGTTTGAATGCAGACACGGCGCGGGAAGATGATCGGCGAATCGAGCGGTGGTGATGAGGATTTCGGTTTGCGGGCTAATGGTTGAGTTCTTAACCCTTGAACGTTGACGTTCGGAATCCCCAACAGGCTCCCTTAATAGGGGAGTGCCGCGTTTCCGCAGCAAGTCGCTCCGATCCTCCTCTCACCGAACCACACGCCGTGCCTGTACGAGTCGCCGCACTCAATGGCGCGGCGAAAGTTCACTTCACCTCGCCCGCGGCAATCGTGCCCGCGTCGATGGCGATTGCGGTCTTGGCGTTGAACGTGTCGAGCTTGTCCTGAAGCGCATCGATCCGCGTTTCCAGCGCCTCGGTCATCGCGTCCACGTCCGTCTTTCGGAATTGCGCGATGTAGGTGACCTGACCGGAGGTTGGGTAACCTTCCAGGAACGTGCCGTGCTTGGTGTTCAGAGCCGCGAGCAGAGTCACTTCGGCCTTGAGTTCCGCCAGCTCGAAGATGTCGCGCTGAATCGGTGCGTTCGCCAGCGCAATGGCGAGTTTCAAGTCCGTCAGGCGGCGAACGAGATCCGCGCGCTCAGCGTGAGCGGCCCGAACGTCGATCTGCTCGGACTTCTCCTGAGTGGAGTTGTACGTCTGGATTGTCAGTGAGAGCTTCGCGATTCGGCCCGCGAGCCGGTTCTTGAGCTTCAGCGCCTTCGCCAGCGTGATGTTGAGCGTCTCGGCCATTCGTTTCCCTCTGGTGTGGTGATCGGAGAGACACGAAGGCCGGTGTCAGGGCGGTAGCCGTGACAATCCGCTCGATGACGGAGCAACTGTAACCGTGCTCATCGAGTCCCAGAGCCGTCCGCAGGGGGGAAAAAGTCCCGGCGACAATCGG
>JAKEEV010000068.1 GCA_022616395.1 Planctomycetia bacterium
AGGGTGATATGGAGCGGCACCATGTCTCCTTCGCTGGCTTCGGTCTTCGCGAGCTTCGTTTCGATCTTCACCGCGCACTTCTCTGCGCTCACGGGTGTAAGTGTCGTGTAGGTGTACGCCAGCGCGAAGGGATACGGCTGCTTCGCGTCGGTCACGATCTCCACTTCCGTCTTTTCGCCCGGACGGAAGACCGTTTCGGGGTTCGGAATGTCCAGGCCGATCACATCGACATCGTGCTCGGTGAACTTCCGCGATGCGATCACCTTTCCGCCGATTCGCACCTGAAGTTCGCCGCCCTCGGCCGGGTGCTTGGCTTTATTCGCGTGAAGGGTGAGTGCCTTCAGTGCCAGGATCGTTGATTGAGTCGAACCGAAGCCTCCGTAGCCTCCGCGTTGCTGGCTGATCCACCTCGTAGATTCCTTGATCGTTGAACTGTAGCTCGGGTCGTTGGCACGCAGCCAGCCGAGCAGAGCAAGCGCGGTGGTTTCAATCAGCAAATCGCGGCCACTGGATTGCGTGATGCTGGTTACCGCGCCGGTGACTGCTCCGTCCTTGACGTGTTTGTCCTTCAGTCGGTCGAGGAGCTTGTGAGCGGCTTCGCGTTCTCCTCGAAGGAGCATGACGTTCGCGACAAGAGCGACGAAGTACGCGTCCTTGCCGCCAGTCGAGTTCTCGTTGAGTGCTTCGGCTTTCAACGAAGCAATTTCCAGTTTGAGATCCATCTTCTCGTTGTCGTCCGGGTCGCTTTCGACAAGTGCCCATACGATGTAGGCGTCCACGACCTGCTTCGATGCCACCCAGGCGTGAAGTCCACGAGGGTTCTGGTGGAAACCACCCTTGCCATCCTTGCGACCAAGCAGGAAGGTTTGCGTTCGCTTGATGAGTTCCGGATCGACCGGATGCACGCGAGCCATGTCCTTGAACTGCAAGAGGCCGTACGCGGTGAGCGCTTCGTGTTGCATGTCCTCCTTGCCGAACCACTCGAAACCGTGCTTGATCTTCCGCTGAGAGTCCGGGCACTCAAACGAGGTGAGCCGGCCGTATCCCTTATCGAGCAGATCCTTGGCGCGTTTGGCGGCTTCGGGGTTGGTCTGGTTGGTCTGGTTCATGTAATCAAGAATCAGCGTGTTCGGATAGTTTGTCGTCGAGGTCTGCTCGAAGCAGCCGTAAGGCTCGCGAAGCAACCCATCAAGCCCACTCACCAAATCCGCCATCGACGTTGGATACATCTCCAGACGCACTTTGAGCGTTCCAGGCACGAGATCCTTCGGCAACGTGATCGTGCCCCGAGCGCGGCCTTTCTCGATCATGTCGCTGAACGAGCCGACCGTCGGGAAGCCATCGGGAACAATGCGGATCATCCGGGCGATGGCGTCCTTCTCGGTCGAGCTTGTTCCTTCAATCAGCAGCCCCGCATCTCCCTGAAGTTTGTCCGCGTTCAGGCGAAGAATCTTCCGGCCCTTGCCATTGGGAGCGAGATCGAGAATGTCTTGCAACTTGCCTGCGGTCTTGAAGCCGTCGGTCGTTGTGGTGATCGTCACGTTTCGGCGAACGTCGCTATCGTTGGTGACGCGGATGGGTACATCGACCGTGTCGGTGTGTGAGATTTCCAGCGGCAATTTCGGATCGACGCTGAACGGCTTGCGGGCCTCAATCGTTGTGGTGATGGCACCGATTCGGCCGTCGAGCGTGTGCCCCGCGACGAGTACCTGATAGCGGGCGATGTCGTCAGAGAGCTGGAACTCGATGGTTGTCTTGCCGCTTTCGGGAAGCACAAGCACCGGATGCCAGTACACGGTCTCGGTGAAGTCACTTCTCACTTCGCCGAGCGCTGGGTCGCGCTGGTGGGCATACTCACGCACAACGAACGGCGGAACAAGCGGCAGTCTGCGCTCTTCACCCATTATCCCCGAGTCCTGCGATGCGATGTCGAACCCTTGCATAGACTGCAGCGTTTTATCGACCCGTCGCGGCATGCGGAACGCATCCGCGACTTTCGTCTTGTCGGCTTGCAGCTCGCTCTTCTCGATAACTGGTCGAGCAGAACGAGTCCTGAACCAATTGAACTTGACCGGGTCCGTGGGAGGCGGTGTCGGAGCGGGCTGCGCTATGGTGGGATCGAACAAGGGACGATCCAGTTGATGGCCCCCTCTCACTCCCTGGAGGGACAGGTCATTGGACATTGATTCGCTCTCGTCAAACGACATACTCAGAGAGAAGTGCTTTGCTTCCCATTGTCTTTCGGTCATCAGCATCACCACCAGCCCGCAGACAACCACTGTGGTGACGCCAGCAACTACCAACCTCCCGCGCCTGGTCGATTTCGGGTTTCTCTCGGAGACCGCAACACCCACGGTTAAGAAGACTCCGACCGCAATCAACGCGACAACCAACACCCCCGCAATCCACGAACCGAACTTCTCGAACCGCGACTGAAAGCGCTTGAGCGCCCAAGTCGCTTCCGATAACTGAGACTCGGAGACGGACACTGCAGTGCTCGCCTCCAGCAACTTCGGCATCACCGGGGAAGGAGTCGCGTTCCACTCGGCCTCGGCTGTTGCCACACCTAACCGAGCCTGTTCCAGTTGGGGCGCGAACTCCGCGTTCACCCGCTGTTCTTCAAGTTTGAACAGTTGAAGCGGAGCCGAGGGGCGCTGACCGTGAGCGACGAGCAGCTTCTCCACATCGGGCTTGTCGGCCAGGTTCGCCGAGGCAACATCCTGCTCCGCGAATCGCCTCCAGCCCTGCGTTCCGAGAAGTAGATCGAGCGCGATACCGGCCTTCGGGTGATCGGTCAGCAGGAAGTCCGCGTGTTCCAGTTCGGAAGAGTGCTTCACTTCACCCGAAAGGAGGAAGTGAGTCGGCATGAGGCGGTCGGTCTTGTTGTCGGCCATCGTGATGACGCTTCGGTTCACCACAGCCACGAGCAACACGGCTGGGACGGGCTGTTTCTTCTCGTTGAGCGCGGAGAGATCGATCCTCACCTTGCCGGACGGTGCGTACCTCAACTTGTCCGGGTTCACGTTCAGAATCAGATGTTCGCCCGAAGCGCGGAAGACGAGTCGTTCGGCTCGCGGAGCAAGGACAATTCGGTTTGAATCGTCCTTCAATTCCTCGAAGACCGTGATTCGAGTCACTCCGCCAGCAGAGTCATCGCTCCCAAGCGTCACATCCGCCGGCTTGCTTGCTTCCACGACGAGTCGCTGTTGAGCGATGAGCCGTTCGCGAACATACGCGCCAACGTGCAGTGTCTTCGGGCCGTGTGGAGATTGCAGACGCACGCGGATTGATCCTCCGCGCTTGGTGACGGCATCGAGAGCCGTGAGCGCAACACCATCCGCCTTCGCGGCTGGCAGTGGGAAGCCGTCCTTCGTTGGTTCCGTAATACCGAGGGGAGAAGTGAGTTTCAGGAAATACTTCTTGCCTGGTTCCGGCTTGAGCGTGAAGACTCCATGCCCGCGATTCACACCAGGATTCTCCGCGTCGGTCAGAGTCGAGACTTCAGCGAGCGTGTTCGTGCCGTCGGTAATCGTGCCCTTGAGGTCGGCCGGCTTGCCCTGCGGAGTTCGGACCATGAAGTACACTCGGCCCGGCACACCTTCGATCATCTCTCCCCCTTCGGGGAAGAACTCCACGCGCAGAGTTTTCGTCACAAGCGGAATAGGCCGAACGATTGCCTCCGAGTCGCTTCCGTCCTGAATGTTGACGCTCAGTGTCGCGTTCGGGGGAGCATCCTTCTTCTCGAAGATGTCCGCGGGGAGCTTGAATCGCACATCGAGAATGGTTCTCGTGCCGCTTGCGTTGGTGACCGTGACGACCGACGCATCCTTCTGTTCGTGGAAGGTCTTCCCATCCGCCGCGGCGACCACGTTGGCCTTTGCATTCTTCATCGGGCCGCCAGCAGTGCGCGAAACTTCAATCCGAGCCTGAACGAACTCGCCTGGCCCGTAGCTCTTGCCGTCGAACTCCAGTTTCTTCTCGAAGATATCCGGCACGTAGCGGTTCACGATGAACTTGCGCGTTTCGAGCAGCGTTTCCTGACCGGTCTCGGTGTTTATCTCGATGAGAAGTAGCTTGTACTCGCCTCCGGGAGCGTCCGCGGGGATCGCGTATTCGCCGACTCCGATTCCGCGCAGGGGCTTCTTGTCTGGTCCGAGTACGGGCTGAAGATTGCGCAGTAGCCGGCCGTTCCCCTCGCTCCCATCGCCGAGCGGGATTTCCGTATCACCGGGACCAAGCAGGCGGAACTTCAAATGGATGTCGTGTTCCGGCGGGCGCAGACTTGACCGATCGAGCGTGAGCGAGCGGAAGCGGATCGTTTCGCCCGGCTTGTAGAGCGGCTTGTCGGTCACAAGATGCGTGATGTACACCGGGCGGCCCAGCGGGAGGCGTTCGGCCAGCACGGTCTTGCGGTCTTCCATGTGGGCAACGACTTCGAGGAACAGATCGGAGCCGGGCTTCACCTGTGTCCAGAACGCGGGCGTGAGTTCGAGCGTGGCTGCTCCAACGGGCTTGTCGTGTGTCTGGCGAAGCAATTCCGTGTCGCGCGCGTCCTTCACGACGACATCCAGTTTCGTTGGTCGACCGATTGCGCCGTGACGGAGAGTTTCGATCTGCCACTTGTTCGGAGCGCCCGGTTGAATGTGTGTTGGACCCGTGAGCCGAACAACGAAATCCTTCTCCTCGATTGCCTTCCGGGCGCTTTCGTGAGCCGCCAGATAGAGCTTGTGCAGGTCCGCTTCCGCGGCAAGAGCCGCGTCCAGGTCCTTGCGCGATTCTTTCCGAGCCGCGGTGTCCTCCTCCTGAATGCGGGCGAGTTCAGCCTGACTCGCCTGAAGAGCCAACTCCTTGTCGCGAACATCGCGCGCCCGCATGTGCCAGCCAAAGAACTGATCCCCTCCCACAGTGGCGATTGTGCCGACAATGACAAGCCAGGCGATCATCTTGCGAGCACGGATGCCGCGCATCGGACTCTCTTGCCCCTTGGGGCGGTTTGGCGAAGAGAGTGCCGAAGAGGGTTCGGCGGGCGTGTGATCAACGGGCGGGACTGTTGGAGGAATTGACTGAGAAACTGGCGAATCGGCTGTCGGGATGTTCTTCAAAAGAGCGAGCGGATCGCGCAGACCGGGCGGTAACTCCACGGCCGCTTCCGTGATTTCCGCTTCGGCCTTCGCCACTTCCTCGGGCGACTGCGGAACGAACCGCCCCTCGCGCTGAAGAGCCTCGTAGACGAGACGGTCTACTTCGTTGTCGGTTAGTTTGGGGTTTGGGTCTGTTGGTTTGTCGGTGGACATTGTTCACCCGTGATCGTGCCGTTGAGGAGGGGTTCAAGCAACGCCCGCAATTTTTGAATCAGGCGCGTGCGAATCTGCCGGATGTTCTCGCGGCTGAGTCCGAACCGACCGGCGATGGCGTCGAGGTCTTCTTGCGACCACCGAACCTGTCCGTGCTCCGGGCTCCAGCCGTGCGCGATGGTCCAGGCGATTGTCTGCTCGCGCTCCGGGAGGCTCTCGATTACGCTGCGCACGCGAGTAACGAGTTCCGAATCCGCGTCGGTTGTTTGCGTTGGGTCGGAACACCGCGGGCCTGACAACGAACTGATACACGCGGGCGTGACAGTCTGCGGCTGGTGTTTTCGAGAGGCGAAGTGGTCGGCTGCTACCCAGCGGACGATCTGACCGATCCAGGCCCGAACAAGTTGCCTCGCGGTGTCGGTGGCCGAGACGTTGGCGAGCAGGGAACGGTCGAATCGCGGAGCGGATTCATACACGCGCCGAAGTGTTTCGGCCACGATCTCTTCGGCCTCTCCTCGATACCTCCGCTCGCACGCGGCGAAGAGGTAGGCCGCGTGTCTCTGGTGGAATTCGGCGAACGCCGCGTGAGCCTTGGCAATACACGTCCCGGCCAGCGCCATCCACTCAAAGAGGTCGGCGTCGGTGCGGTTAGAGAAATCCAGCGTCTGAGCCGCTGCGTGTCTGACCGCAGGCGCGGTGGATTCGCTCATGTCTTCTCTATACGCCGGAGCGTGACAACACACAAACGTCGCAATCGCGGGGTTTTCGAGACAGCTTCCGCCTCTAAGCACTTGGCGAGGGAGGTTTGTAAGGTTGTAACGAGCCGCGACCGCAAGGGAGCGGTTTGGCTTTCCCGCTCCCTTGCGGTCGCGGCTCGTTAAAA
>JAKEEV010000069.1 GCA_022616395.1 Planctomycetia bacterium
GATGTGCTTAGTGGCGGCAATTTCCACGGTCAACCGCTGGCTCTGGCTCTCGACTTCGCCGCGATCGCGCTGGCGGAGTTCGCCAGCATCTCGGAACGCCGCATTTATCTTCTGCTGGAAGGTCACGACGGATTGCCGAAGTTGCTGATGCGCGAAACGGGCCTCAACTCCGGGTTCATGATTCCGCAATACACGGCCGCGGCGCTCGTGAGCGAGAACAAGATCCTGTGTCACCCCGCGAGCGTCGATTCGATCCCGACGAGTTTGGGTCAGGAGGATCATGTCAGCATGGGGAGCGTGTCCGCAGTGAAGTTGCTCGCGGTGCTGAAGAACGTGGAGACAGTTCTTGCGATTGAACTGCTGACCGCGGCTCAGGCGCTCGATTACCGTTTGCCGCTGCGCCCCGGCCGCGGCGTGGAGTCTGCGCACCGACATATGCGGGCACTCATCCCCCACCGCGAAGCGGACTACCTGTTCCAGGATGAATTGCACCGCGTCCTGGAGTTGATCGAAGGGCGGGAGTTGTTGGACGCGGCGTTCGGTTCATCAGAAGCGTAAGCGACGGGCTGTTACGAGCCGGAAGCGTAAGCGACGGAACTCTCAATAATCCGTCGCTTACGCTTCCGGCTCCGATTGCGCCACTTCCGGCTCCGATGGGTTACTTCAGCACTTCGAGCTTGATGTCCTTGAAGCGGACTTCGAGCGGGCCGCCGCTGTGGAGTTGAAGCCCGATGATGCCTCTGCGGGCCAGCTTGTCGTCCTCGTAATCGGTGCAGAGGTTGCCGTTGATCCAGATCTTCACGCGGCCGTTCACCGCTTCCACAACGTACTCGTTCCACTCGTCGGGCTTCACGAACTTCTCGCCTCCTTCCTTCGCGAGCAGTCCGCGGCCCTCTTCCTCGTAGAGCTTGCCCCACCAACCGGCTCCGATGTCGGCTTGCGGTCCGCGCATCTCGCCATCGGGAAGCGGCACACTGCGGAACTGAATGCCACTGTTCTCCTTGTTCGGCGTCAGCTTGATCTTCAGAGACAGTTTGAAGTTCTCGACAGCAGTGTGCGACTTCAGGAAAGTGTTCTTCTTCAAGCCCGTAGCGGATTTGCCAACGATCTCTCCGTTCTCCACCTTCCACAAGCCCTCATCGCCATCCCAGCCGGTCAAGTCCTTGCCGTTGAAGAAGTCCTTCACGTTCTCCGCGTTCGCCAGCATCGGCACCTGTGATTGCGTTTGCAAGTAAGCGATCAGCGACCGGAACTCGAACTCGCTCACCTGCTTCAGGATGTCATCCGGCATCATCGACAGTTCCGATGGCTTACGACTGGCAATATCGTCTGCGGCGATGGTGAGCGTTTCACGTTCGGTCACCACCGTGACGACTCCGTTCACCTCGCTCTTCACGATGCCAACAATGTTCCGGTCGTCGGTCGTGAGGATGCGCGTGGCTGCGTACTCCTTCGGGATCACTGCGCTGGGGTCGAGGATGTTTTCCAGTAAGTAATTGATGTCCCCGCGATTTGCTCCGGTAATCTCCGGACCGACCTTCCCGCCGACGCCGTAGAGCGTGTGGCAGTGCATACACGTCTTCGCGTACACCGCGCGGCCGAGGTTCGCGTCCGGCGGAGGCATACTGGAAGGTCGAAGTTTCGGCTTCCACTGAGCGATGAGCTTCTTGCGTTCTTCGGGCGTGTCGCGAACAACGCCCCACAGGTCGGTGATTTGCTTGTCGATGTCCTTGTCCTGGTATCCTCGCAGTAAGCGCACCGTTTCGGCTGAAATGTCAGTCGCCGGAATCTTCTTCGCGGCGACCGCGGCCATCAGTTCCTTCGCGTAAGCCGTTCGCGAAGCCAGCGTGCCGATAGCATCTCGCTTTTCGGTCAGCGTGAAGTTACCGTACTCGGCAAGAATCGCGGAGGGCGTCTTTGGATGATCGAAGCTGGCCAGCCCGCGAAGAGCCGCACCGCGCAGTTCCTTGTCGCCAAGCACCGCGTGAAGCAGCGGAGCGGTTTCCGCGTCCTTTGCATCGACAAGCGTGTTCATTGCGGCGAGCCGGGCCGATGCTGTCGCTTTTGGATCAGCCAGCACCTTGCGAAGCGTGACCAGCGCGTTCTTGTCACCGAACACAACAGCGAGGGCCATCGTTTGATTGCGCACGCCCGCATCCGGCGACTTCATCAGCACTTCAAATGCCTTGTCCCACTCCTTCGGCATCGGAACTTGTCGCTTGCCCCTCGTGGCTTCTTGCAACCCGCCCAGGTACGCGCGCCGATGGCCATCCGCCTTCGCTTCCGCGATGGACTTGGTGAGCAGATTGAGCGCTTCCGGCGTGCCAATTGCGCCAACACGCCGGGCCGCGAACTGGAACACCATCGGAATCTTGCCGTCGGCCGCGAGTTTCAGTCCCTTCGCGGGATCGACAGCAACCAGCGGTTCGAGCGCGTACCAGTACAGGAACGGCAAGTTGTGGTCGGTCGCGTCTTCGGCGAACGCGAAGAGAGCCTGAAGAATCTCCCCGCGTTCTTGGATTGGACGCCTATCGAACCAGCCACTTTGGAGCGCGGAGGCGATTGTACGCCTCACAACCGGGCTACGGTCGACACGGATGTACTCAGTGAGTGCCGGCGTCCAGAAGATGCGCGGGGTCTGGTACTCGATACCGAATCGAATGCCCCACGCGCGGACGAACTCGTTCTTATCGTTCGCGGCCTTGATCAGGTGGTCCACGTTGATTTGTCCCACTGCAGCCAATGTCCACAATGCCCGCAACCGGATCGTGGGATTGTCGTCTGCGGTCAGATCTTCCAGGGGACGTCGAATCTTCAGCATCTCGAGGTTGCCCTTACCAGGAACTTCCTCCTTTTCAGCTCGCTCCTGCAACAACCGTCGCGCTGTCCTCGCATACCAATCGTTCTTATCGGTGAGGTATGCCACCAGAGCATCGCTTGGTTCCTTCGACAGATCGACACCCTTCACCGGCTTCGCGTTCTTGTGGCTGATCTTGTAGATGCGGCCGTTGGTGCGGTCCCACTTCTCGGGTTGCGGCAGGTGGCAAATCTGCTGGTCGTACCAATCCAGCAGATACACGTTACCGTCCGGGCCGGACTTCATCGCAATGGGAACCGACCACTTGTCGTTGGTCAGCAGGAAGTCCGGGTTGCGGTCCGCGACATATCCGCTTCCCTTCTGCGAAATGACATCGACGTTGATGCGGTGGCCGTGCAGGTTCCCCATGAACAACTTGCCGTGATACTCCTTCGGCCACGTCCCTCCCTGATAGCACATCAACCCGCAGTGCGCGTGACCGCCTCCAGCGCTGTCGGAGCGGTTGTTCCCACCGTGCGGGTTCGGCCCGACGTAGTGCCGGTGAAGCGCGATCGTCTTGATGTCGTCGAACGTGTACGGGTTGAAGTGAACTCCGCCTTGCCGCTGATACCGACCACCCTGAATGATGTGCCACATGTGAGGAATGACGCACGCTTCGATGAAGAAATCGCCATTCGCGTTGTAATCCAGTCCCCACGGGTTGCTCGTCCCGTGCGCGAAGACTTCAAAGACGTGCCGCGTGGGGTGATAACGCCAGATGCCCGCGTTGATCGGAATGCGATCCTTGTCCGGCGTGCCCGGCTTACCCACACGCGAGTGCGTGAACACGCCGTGACAGCCATAGAGCCAGCCGTCCGGTCCCCAGATGAACGCGTTGAGTGTTTCGTGCGTGTCCTGATAGCCCCAGCCGACGAGCAGAATCTTCGGCTCGCCCGCCTTGTCGGTCTTCTCGTCATGAGGAATGAAGAGCAAGTACGGAGCAGCACCCACCCACACGCCGCCGAAGCCGACTTCAATTCCCGACACCATGTTCAAGCCTTCCATGAACACCTTGCGGCTATCAAACTTCCCGTCTCCGTCGGTGTCCTCGAAGATCAGAATCTTGTCCCCGAGCCGCGGTTGACCTTCCTTCGCGGGGATGATCGGGCCTTTCTCTGGGTTGCGTTGCGGGTAGGTGTACGCTTCCACCACCCACAAGCGTCCGCGATGGTCGATGCAGAACGCGATCGGCTGATGAACGTCCGGCTCGCCCGCGAAGAGCGTGACTGAGAAACCATCGGGCACCGTCATCGACTTCGCGGCCTGCTGCGGACTTAGCCCCGCGAACTTGTACACGTCCTCTGGCGCGGGAGGCTCGACTTTCGGCCGCGCGGGGAAACTCGGCTTCTGTTCGTGGAAGCGGAAGTCATCGAAGTTGATGTGACCCCAGCCGCCGGTGTGCTTATCGACCACGCGAATGAAGATTTCCTTGTCCTTGAACTGCGCCAGATCGACAACCACGCGGCGCATGTCTTCTTCGTCCACTCCAGAGACGCGGAAGATTACATCTTTGCCCGCGACAAGCTCCACGCATGTTTCCGTGTGATGCCCACCGCCGATGAGGAAGCTCGCCCACGGGTGTGTCACCTTGAATGACGCGCTGGTGAGCGTGCCGGTCGGTTTGTCTCCGAGTTTCTCGTAACCGCCGATCCAGAACTGTCCCTGATGGCGACTCCGCATGTCCTTGCGGCGCGGATAGACCGTGTCTCCTTTGATCGGCTGACCCTTGAACGCTGCACCTTCGGCTTTCCAGTCTTTCAAGTCGCCGGTCTCGAAGTCGAGGTTCAGCGACTTGCCATCCGCGCCGACGGGCAACACGCCAACATCGTTCGGGTTCGGCATCGGTTGAGCAGGCGACAGGAGAGCCAGAGAGAGGATCAGCGGACTCATTACGACAGCTCCGGGAGGGAAGACAGTACCAATCGTGATACCCGCCAAAGCGATTACGAACAAGGGTGCGGTTTTGAGAGGTGAAGCGTCAGCCGCCGAAGAAGATGCGCCAGATGGTGCGGAGCACTCCGCGGGCGTCTTCATTCAGAGGTGGGTTGGCCGGGTCAATCGTCTTGGCTTTGCGACAGGTGAAGCACTCTTGTGGCCCGTTGCCGTTCGCCGATGGGAGCGTTCCCTTACCTTCGCAGGTCGGGCAGACAAACGGCATCCAGCCATGCGGACCGGGAGTGTAGTCGTAGAACTTCGTCCCGAAGCAGAGCTTGCAATCGGGATTTCCGCGGCAGCGACAGCGCACGCGATGAGGCATCTCGTCTCTCGGATGAAGTGGACGTCTCAAGCCAGTCTAAGCACTTGGCGAGGGAGGTTTGTAAGGTTGTAACGAGCCGCGACCGCAAGGGAGCGGTTTGGCTTTCCCGCTCCCTTGCGGTCGCGGCTCGTTAAAA
>JAKEEV010000634.1 GCA_022616395.1 Planctomycetia bacterium
CCCGATGCAACAACCGAGGAAGATCGCGCCGACGAGTCGACCGGGCATGTTGCCGAGCTTCGAGATGAGGATGAACGCTACTGCGCCGAGCAGCCCGCCAATCACTCCCGCAAGCGCCGAGCGCCAGGGATGAAGATTGGGAATGAAGAAACCCACCCCGCGACCCAACAGCCCGCCGAGCAACAGCCAACCGGCCAGAAAACCGACCTCCGGCATCACTCCGGATCGAGCCATCAGACCGAAGAGCGTCTGCCCGATGGCTCCGGCAATCACACCGGCCAGTCCGCCACCCGCGAGGATGATCGCGGCCTGTCGGCCCGATACCCACGACCGGCCGAGATAGCGATTCTGACTGACCACCAGAGCCAGCGACAAACCAACCGCCAGAAGTGCTGTCCACAACCCAATCACGATCACCATTCTCCACGACCACGCCGGCGCGGATGGAGGAGGAAGCGGAAGGACTTCCAGTGTCAGTTTCGTTTCGGCTTTGGCGGTTCCCCCCTCGGCGGTCAGCGTGACGGGGAACGCACCCTCGCCCTGCTCTCCCTTCACCGCGAGTACAAGTTCCCCTTCCTCCTGGCCCGCGGGGATTGTCAACTCGCGAGCAGTTACGCCGGTGGGTGTGATAGCGCGCACGGTTACGGGTCCGTCAAACCACTCGCGAGCTACACGCACCGTCAGTCGATTGTCTCCACCCGCCGGGACCGAGACGCTCTTCGGAGCTGCTAATTGAAGAGCTGTAGGGGGAATCTCCACGGTCACGTTACACGGCTCCTCGATCTTGCCGTGCTTTCCCTCGGCAACGAGCTTGAACGTTCTTGTTCCGCCCGCGGCCGTTGGTAATGCAACCACTTCGACCATCGTCTCGGATCGGTCGCCGGGAATCGTGAGCAACTCCGGGAGCTTCAGCCCGGTCGTGTCCCCGGTAAACGAGAGTCGCACGGGGTCTTTGTGCTGGCGAGCAAGCAGCACCTGGAACTGGTTCTTCCCTCCGGGAAACAGCTTGACTTCCGAAGGCACCGCGAGTTGTAACGTTGCCGGTGGCTCCGCGACGGTGATTTTCACGGACGCTTCGGTATTGCCGAACTTCCCCGCGGCGACGACGCGGACAATGCGGCTTCCCGGTGTGGTCATCGGACCGGCCGCGACCTCGATCTCCGCTTCGCGATTACCAGGGATCGTCACTTCATCCGGAAGAGTCAGGCCGGCGGTTTCACCAGCGAAGCTCACGCCCACGGGAGCATCATTTCTGCGATCCCGTTGGAGCTTCACGCGAAACTTGTTAGTTCCACCCGGATACACCACTACCTCCGCGGGCACGCCAATTCGGATTCCCGGCAGGTCGAACTTGTAGATCGTCTTGTTGTTGTCTCCATCTGAAAGTTTGCCCTCGAAGCTCAGTCGCCGATCCTCGATGAGCAAGTTGACCGTGAACGCGGTTGGGTCATCGTCGCCGTGATTCTTGAAGTGGTGGACGAACACGTGATAGCGGCCGAGCGGAGCGCCGGTGGGGAAGTAAATGTTCTCGACCGGCGTGCGCGTCTCGCCGCTGACGTTGCGAT
Organism: Planctomycetia bacterium; assembly: GCA_022616395.1. Taxonomy (GTDB): domain Bacteria; phylum Planctomycetota; class Planctomycetia; order Gemmatales; family Gemmataceae; genus Gemmata. Next base: position 1,566 of record JAKEEV010000634.1, read on the forward strand.
CCACATCGAGATGCCCGCCAGAGCCTTTCGTGGCCTTCTTGTTGCGAAAGGAAATGGTCTCGCCGTTGGGATCGGTGCAGTGCAGATCGAGATCGTTGATGTTGTTCCAGATGAGCGTGAACTGAAGCTGCCCGGATTTGCCGCCGGCCTGGTCGAGGCGCTTCTGAATCTCTGGCGGCAGCGGAGGAGGCGCGGCGCGCTTGGCGATGGTCGGAGCAAGCGGATTGGGAGGAGCCGCGGGTCCGGGCGTGGGGCGCTTGGCGATGGTGGGCGCGGGGCTGGGCGGTGTTCGATCAGCGGGCTGAACGAGCTTCGGAGGAGCTTCCGGCCGAGTCGCCAGTGACGGAGCGGTATTCTCCCCATCGGTTCGCGATGTCAACGCGGCCGCCAGCAATCCTTCACCGGCAGCCCACCCGAACAGACAACCGAGCGCGCCGAGAGCGCCGAACACAAGCACTTTCTTCTGGGCGAATGAGTTCACGGCTTTCTCCATCGGTGCAGCAAGAAGCGAAGTGCGAGCACTGCGAGAGAGTGCATCGAACGAAAGCTCTCCGATGATACAGCACGATCTGCATGATACCAAAGGGAATGCGAAGGGCAGGTGCAGTAACGGAATCTGGTTGTTGAAGCAACCCAGCCGGCTGACGCCGGCGGTTCGACGGGGCTTTGTCGAACCGCCAAGCGGCAGCCGGCTGGGTCAAACCTCCACGACGCCAAAAACTCTTCCTGCACCCCGAAGGGCTGATTTCTCTTCGTCGGGCTTTCCAGCCCGTCTGTCTTTCAAAAGACGGGCTGGAAAGCCCCTCCTCCGTTCAACACGCGACTCCTTCTGCAAGTCGCGCTATTTCGATACAGTTGTACGTTCTCTCCACTCGCTGTTCCCGATTGGGCGGCGAAAGGTTACCTTATCGGGTACCGTATTACCTCCATTCCCGGAGGACGCTGATGCTGACGCCCCCTCGCGACCCGGATGAGGTCGAGCAGACCCTATTGCCGACCAGCGTGCTCGGTTTCCCGCGGAGTTCCTCGGCGCGGCCCGACGAACTCGAATCGCCCGATACACCCTCCCACCCCGGCGCACGAGATGCAACGCTCATCGACTCGGCCGCAAGCCCCCACGCGCAGCCGGTCGAGAATGCGGAAGTCACCTCCATGTCTTCCGGCACCGGAGCAAGCGACCAGACGGAACCGCCCCCCTCCGGCAACTTCGCGAATGCAGCCAGTGAGGTCACTTCGGCCAGCGTCACGGTCAACGAATCCGACCCGGACGCCACTCTGCTCACACCAGCAAGCGGCACCAGCGAATCAGCAACTGTGCCAAGCGTTCCTGTTGCGGCGGGCGGCCCCGCGCCCGGTCCGATGCCCAACGGCTCAAGCGTACCGTCATCGTCCACAACTGGCACGATGGTCGGCCGGTTCGCGCTCAAAGCGCTCCACGCTCGCGGGGGACTGGGCGAAGTGTTCACCGCGCGCGATAGCGAACTGAATCGCGAAGTTGTCGTCAAGCGGATGAAGTCTCAGTATGCCGACGACCCGGCGAGCCGCAGACGATTCCTGACCGAAGCCGAACTGACCGCGAAGCTCGATCACCCCGGCGTGGTGCCCGTCTTTGGACTGGTCAACGACGCACGCGGCCGACCGTGCTACGCCATGCGATTCATCCGCGGAGAAACACTCAAGGACGAGATCGACCGCTACCACAATCAGGAGACAGGAGACAGGACACAGGGGACAGAGAAGACAGAGGACAGAAGACAGAGGGCAGAGGACAGAAGTCAGAAGACAGAGAAGTCAGAGGAGAAATCGGGCGAGGCCAGTTCGACTCCGACGCAACCCGGAGCGTGCGAGAACCAGCCACGGACGGTGGCGTTCCGACACCTGCTTCATCGCTTCATCTCCGTGTGTCAGGCCATCGCCTACGCACACACGCGGAACATCATTCACCGCGACATCAAGCCGGCCAACGTGATGGTCGGCACGTTTGGCGAAACGTTGGTGGTGGACTGGGGCTTGGCGAAGGCGCTTGACGATGGCCCTGATTACGAGCGGATGATGAAGGCCGCGGTCGCTGCGGGTCTTCGACGCGATCCGGACGCGACCGAATTGCCCTCGCACATGACGATGGCCGGCACCGCTATCGGCACGCCTGCTTACATGTCTCCCGAACAAGCCGCGGGCAAACTCGAACTGGTCGGCCCGAAGGCCGATGTTTACGCGCTGGGAGCGACTCTGTTTGCCATTCTCACGGGCAAGGCTCCCTTTACAGGTTCAAGCGCTGTCGAGACGCTTGATCGCGTGCGCCGAGGAGCCTTTGAACACCCGATCACAGTGAACCCGGAGTGCCCCAAGCCGCTCGATGCGATCTGCCGAAAGGCGATGGCGCTTAGCCCGGAGGATCGGTACCCCACCGCGCTCGAACTGGCCGCTGATGTGGAGCGCTGGCTCTCCGACGAGCCGGTGTCGTGTTATTCCGATCCGCTTGCTGAACGGCTGGCGCGCTGGGCGCGCAGACATCCGGCTCGCGTCGCAACGTGTGTGTCGCTTCTTCTGGCTGGTGTGTTCGGCGCTGCCGTAGTTGCCCTGGCGGTGAACGAGGGGCGAAAGAACACTCAGGACGCGCTGACTCTCGTCATCGAGCAAGAAAAGGAAACCGCTGCCCAGCGCGATCGGGCAACAGCCGCCGAGAAAGCGACCGCCGCGGAGCGCGACAAGGTGGTCGAGCAGAAGAAGGAAACCGAGGAGCAGCGCAAGCAGGCCGTTGCAGCGCGCGATGTGGCGCGCGGGCGCTACGAGAAGGCTCTTTCGGCTTATAACACGCTGGTGTACGACATCGACCGCAGACTCGGAGACCGAGCCGGGATGCAGGAACTTCGCGAGACGCTCTTGCTGAGGGCCACCGATGGCCTTCAATCGCTGATCGCAGGCGCGGGCGAGGACCGCCTCCCGGCCGATAGAACGCTCGTCGCGGCTTATCGTCAGATGGGCGAAGTTTACCAGATGCTCGGCAAGACCGCGAAGGCACAGGAACAGTTCCGCAAGGCCGTACTGAAGGCCATCGAGGTGCAGACAGAGGCGAAGACTCCTTCCGAGAAACGCGCCGCCGACCGCGATCTCGCCCAAGCGCTCGACAAACTCGCCGGGATCTATCTGCTTGCCGGGGACACGGCCACAGCGCTGGAGACCGTCAACAACGCGATCCGGCTGTTTGAAAAACTTGCCCAGGATCAAACCGATGTGGAGTCGCAACAAGGACTGGCAGCGGCTCGCGCGCGGCGGGCTGCAATTCTTCTGGAACGCGGCGAGACGACCAAAGCAACTGAGGATTGCAAGTTCGCGCACGCTCTGCGCGCCAAACTCGCTGCTTCCGCGCCTGACAACCTGGAACTGAAGCGCGATCTGGCCGCGAGCTTCGATGAACTCGCCGGCTTACAGTTGCACACCGCGCGCACAACCGATGCGCTGGCGAATGCCAGAAAGAGTCTGATTCTCCGCCTGGAGATAAACGAGAAAGCACCCAAGCGCCCCGATGTGCGCAGAGAACTGGCCGCGGCACACGCACGGCTCGGCGAAGTGTACTTCCACCGAGCGCTCATGACTGACTCCGTGAAGCAATACAGCGCGGGAGTGGATGTGCTTCTGGAGTTGACCGCGGAGGATTCGCTCAACGCGGGCGCGAAGACCGATCAAGCAATGATGTACGGCCGGTTGGGACATGCTCAAATTCGCACCGGCGAACTTGATGAAGCCGTTGCGAACACCAAACGCGGAAAGGAACTCTGCGAGGAGTTGGGGAAACTCGATTCCAATTCGGTCGCGGCCAGGCGGAATCTGGCTCTGGCGCGCGAATGCTTCGGTGATGCGCTTCTGGCGGCTGGCAGGTTCGATGAAGCGCTCGCGGAGTACACCGCAAGTGTCAAGTTGCTTCGCCCGCTGTATGAAGCGGACCCGAAGACCATCAGCGCCAGAATTGAACTGGCGCGCGGACTGGAACATCGGGGAGATGGCTTACTCGCGATCCGCGACATGCCCAACGCGGTCATTGCATTCACCGAGAGCGTGAAACTTCGAGAGGGGATCGTTGCGGATGATCCCGGTTCGGCCAGCGCGAAGCGCGAATGGGCGGTTGCGTTGAACAAACTGGCCGATGCCTACTGCGCTTCGGGCGGGAACGCCCGCGCGCGTGTCGTGGTGATCGACGCGACGAATATGTTCGTTGAACTGGCGAAGGCGGACCCGGATAGCGGACAGGCGAAGCGCGACTTGGCCGTTGCTTATGGCAAGTGGGGGCAAGTGCTCTCCCCCACACACCCAACCGGAGCGCTGATTCTCTGGCTCAATTCTCTGGAACGCTTCCAGACGATTGCTGCTCTCGACGTGGGGAACGCGCAAGCCAAAGAAGACGAAGCTCGCGCGTGGGAACGGCTGGCGAGCTGTTACGCGACTCACGGCCAGCGCACGCACGCTCTCTCGGCCGCGACGAAGGCACTTCGACTGTGGACCGAACTCGGTGACGCGGCCGGTGTGAAGACAAAGGCCGGACGCCAGCGGCTGGCATTAGCGATGCTTCGCATTGGCGACATCAGCACCGACATGGAAAAATTCGCCAACGCCCGCGCGTGGTACAAGAAAGCTCAAGCTGAAGTCGCTGGACTCGCGACCGATACGCTCTGTGGGCCAGTGGCGAAGTTGATCGCCGATCAGATGACTTACCTGGACGCGGTCGAGGCCGGAATGAAGAACCCGGCCGCGGTGAAGAAGTTCCCCGCTCACGTTCAGGTCGCAGCGCTGCGGACGGTAGTGGAACTGGAACTGCGTGCTGATCGGCCGGTGAACGCGGACGGTGCCGCGGGGGAGTTGGCGAAGGTCGCGAAGAGCGCGGATGAGCTGTTCATCGCGGCTCGCTGCTTCGCCAGTTGCGTGACATCCTCGCGTGCAACCGACGTGGCGAAGAATACCAGCGCGAAGCTCGCGGTGGAGACGTTGCAGAAGGCAATCAAGGAGGGTTTCCGCAATCCGGATGCACTCAGCGGCCCGGAGTGGGACGCGGTGAGCGCTCGTGTGCCGGAATTCGCCACCATCCGCGCGGAACTGGAGAAGCTGCGAGACAAGTAGGGCCAATCAATCAGAGCCGCGACCGTCAGGGAGCGAAAGCCAAGATCGCTCCCTGACGGTCGCGGCTCTGAGTTGTGCTGCTCCACCAATTCTGCTCTTCCCTTTTCGCCTCCCTGTCGTTATGCCTCGCGGCATGAGGCCATATTCCCGCGCGAATCGCATCGCCTTCCGTCGGGCGATGTTCGCGTCTGTTGGTGTTCATATTCTCGCCGCGATTGCGGCGCTGATCGTGGTGAATTTGCCTCAGCCGGAGAAGCTGCCAAAGCCGGTGATCGAGACACGCGCGGAACCCGCGCATATCACGATGCACCTTGTTCGCGAAGTTGCGGTGAATGTCGAACCGCCCGCGCCAGAACCGCCATCGACTCCCGTACCTTCTCCCGCTCCGCCCCCCCCAACGAATACTGCTCCTCAAACTGGCTCCATTCCCGACAAGAGTTTGGAACCGCAAGTTCCGCAACTTCCTGCCGGTCCGCTTGCGACTTCCCCTCCGCGAACGCTCCCTTCGGAGTTAACCGCGCTGTTGCGAAAACCGATCCCTGCCGCGGTGGAAGTGCCGATTCGCGCTGGTCCACAGACCGCGCCACATGATCCGAACGTGCGACCGGCGGCGAATGCTTCCGTCGCGCCGATTCACGGAGCGATGAAGCCGGGGCGAGTGGTGGTTTATGTGCTCGACTGTTCCGGCAGTATGGGTGCCGCGGGGAAATTCACTCTCGCTCGTGATGCGCTTCTTGCCACACTCAAGCAACAGCCCACAACCGTTCGCTTCCAGGTGGTGATTTACACCGGTGCTGCTCGCGCGCTACTCGCTTCCGATGGCAACGCACTCCCCGCGACCGAAGCGAACATCCGCGCTGCCTCCGACAAGCTTGCGGAACTCGAACCGCGCGGGAAGAGTAATCACGCCGACGCGGTGCGCCTCGCGCTCACGTTCCGGCCCGATGTGGTGCTCGTGCTGACCGATGCCGACGACCTGAACGCGATTGCACTCAAGACCGTGATCGCATCCGCAACGAAATCCGCGCCGGTCTATGTGGGACAGGTCACTCCCGAAGGCGTACAACGGGCCAAAGAGTTACGGTGATTGTAGACATCACGCTCCGCGTGATGCCGTCGCGCGGCGGAGTTTCTTCCACGCAAAGTCATCGCTCGCTGTGCTCGCGACCTCACGCGGAGCGTGCGGACTACAATCCCAGACCACACGGGAGACTCCCTCATGCCTGGCGAACTGACTTCGTGGCCGCGACCGCACTTCGCGCCCGGTGGCGGCAATCCGCTCGTGTTCTACGCTCTGTTCGGCACCTTCAATCTGAACCCCCCAATGAGCCGGTCGAAGTATCGCTCCGCGGGACCGGGCGAATGGCTCGAAGTGATGCACTACGAGCGTGCGAAGCACCCGGAGGTGTTCGCGGACTTCCAATCCGGGCCGATGTGGGAGCTACTCAAACGCGACTCACCTCTCACCGCCGCGAAAGCCGAGCAGTCACCCCAGGCTGTTGCTCTTCAGGGCGAAGCCACTGATTCCAACACGCTCGACTACTTCCGCGACACAATCGGTATCGTGACTTGGTTGCTCGATGCTGGTGGAATCGCGGTGTACGACCCGCAGATGCTCTGGCTGTGGTCGGCGGATGAATGGCGCGATGAAGTATTCGCTTCAGAAGACTTGGACCCGCAGGCACACACCGTCATTCTGGTTTCCGATGACGATCGGCACACGCGCTGGTTGCACACGCGCGGGATGCGGAAGTTCGGGCGGCCCGACATCAGCGTTCATGGCGTGGGACCGACTTTCATGGACGCGGTGACACAGTTGATCGAGCGGTTCATCGACTATCAGGCCAACGGTGGTGTGATTCCCGACGGCGAAGAAGTACGCATGACCGGACTTCCGCCGGGAGGTGTGTGTCACCGTCTCGGAACGGTAGACGATCCCGACTTCAATAACGTGCATGTCGAGATCGAATGGGAAGCTGAGGGGATCGGAAGATAGTCGCGAATCATCAGTTATCAGTCATCAGTCATCAGTCATCAGTTAGCGCGGTCTTCTCACTGATGACTGTTCACTGATAACTGATAACTGATGACTGATGACTGATGACTTCCCCGTCACGCGGGCTGATCTTCGTACTCGTCATCGTACTCTTCGTCCCCCGCACCTTCTTCCTGCGGGGTGTTGGCGAACTCCGAACTCGATGGGTTGTGAGCATCCAGCGAGCGGAGCAACTTCGCGGTCTCCTCCAGGTCGTTGCCGAGGCAGCAGACGCTGATGACCATTTCGGCCAGAGCCGCGAACGGCAAGTTCTCGGTCAGAGAGACCCACTTCGCCAACTCGTCGGCGGTGAGTTCCGGCACCTTGCGGGCCAGATACGCCTCACGCATCCGAGCATCAGGAGCGTCAATGCGGAGAATGCGGTCGAAGCGCCGCGGACGGGAGATGATTCGGCGGTCGAGTTTTTCCGGGTAGTTGGTCGTGGCGAGATTCACCGCTTTGTCAACCTGGTGGTTGCCGTCGAGCCACTGGAGCAAGTCGGAGTCGCCGTAGTGGGCGATGATCGCGTCGATGTCCTCGAAGATGCACACGATGGGCCGGTTCGGTTCCACTTCGCGGAACTTCTGCATACAGTGGATGAAGTGGTAAGGAGCCTGGCAGAAGAACGCAACGTGCCCGTCGGCGATGACATCCGCGATGATCTGGTGAACCAGCGAGGACTTCCCACACCCCTGCTTGCCGTAGAGCAAGTACCCGCGGCGGTGAAGATAGCCGTAGCGCGCGAATCGGTCGCCGGTGGCCCAGAACTTCTTGATCTCGCCCTGAACCTTGTCCGGGAGGCTATCCTTGAACTGAATCAACTCGTCCGCCTGAAGGTCTCGACCGACGTAATTGGCGTGGCCACAGTTGTCGAGGAAGACCGTGTAGCCACCGGGCGGGAGGATGTCGGTCGTCCGGCCGCACATTTGAAATGTTTTCGGGCCGGTAATCATCCACTGAAAGCCGTACTCGTTGCGAACGGGGAGTCGATTCACCATTTGAATCCTCATTGGTAGGGGTTCACAGGATAGACCACTCAAAGACAGTCTCGGTTCGCGCGGGATCGAATACTTGTGAAGTGAGAGTTGTAACCGCCCGCGTGCGAATATGCAGTGTTAGTAGGTGATTCGGTTTTCGGTTCCTGGTATTTTCACGGTCGGGAAAAGCCCGTTTGCCGGTATTGCGTCATGTGGCCTCACATCCGAGCTGTACTCATCACCGCGCACCTCGTCGCGGTCACGCTCATGTCGATTCCAGCTCCAGATGGTGCCTTTGATCGCAACGCATGGAAAGACCCAACCGTGCAGAGCGAATTCGCGGCCTGGGCGAAAACTCTCGATACGACTCCCGAAGAACTGGAAGAGCGAGTCTGGAACCTGTCGCGTTCTTACATGGACACGCGGAACGAAGTGCTCGCTCCGTTCGGGCGCTATTACCACTACTGCGGCACCGGGCAATCGTGGCGAATGTTCGTCGCCCCTCATCGGCACCCATCCACGCTCCACATCGACATTCGCGAAGGCGGAAACTGGCGGCCGGTGTACATCGAACGCGCTCCGCAACATCGCTGGCTTGGTCGGGTTCTCGATTCGTATCGCTTCCGGTCGGTGATCTTCCGGTTTGGCTGGCCAGCTTACGAAGGCGAGTTTGAGGAATTCACCCGCTGGATTGCATCTCGCGCCGCGCATGACTTCCCGGACGCGGAGAGTGTTCGCGTGCGGCTATACAAGGCACCTTCGCCATCGCCAGAAGAAGCGCGAACCGGTATCACGCCCGCGGGCGAATTCACGCGCTCTGTGGAATTGGCACTGGGAGCGCGGCCATGAGCCGACTCGGTCGCGCGTGGAACAACTGGGTTCGGTTCCTGGATCGTCGCGAGCCGGGAACGACGCTTGCTCTCTGGCGGATTGCCTGCGGGCTGTGTGTGGTCGGGGCGATAGGGTCGGTCGTTCTGTCTGGTTCGGTGCGCCCCTTGTGGTTGAACCCGGCAGATGGCGGTTACTCGTCGCTTACCCCGCCGTGGTTGTTTCGATTGCTTGGAGGAATCACGCCCGGCGCGGTGATCGCGGTGATCGCGGTGACGCTGATCGCCGGAACGCTCATGACGGTGGGGTTGGGCGGCCGGCTACCGGTGTTGATCGCGCTTCAAGGTTACCTCGCACTGGTGAACTTGAACGCGAGCGGCAGCGGTGGCTACGACAACGCAATTACGAACTCTCTCTGGCTGTTGTTCTTCGCGCGCAGCGCAGAAACGCTCTCGCTCGACTGCCGAATTCGCTCCGGGAACTGGACGAGTTCGCGTGAAGTCCCCGCGTGGCCGCGCTATCTGGCAATCTTTCAACTCGTGCTCATCTACTGGTCCACAGGGATGCACAAGCTCAGCGCTGCGTGGACTCCCGCGGGCGGGTTCTCGGCTCTCTACTACATCCTTCAACAACCAACCTGGAGACGTTTCGATACAACCTGGATCGCGCACGTTTATCCGCTTACGCAACTCGCCACTGCGATCACCTGGATCTGGGAAATCACTTCGCCGCTACTCTTACTTGCACTCTGGTATCGAGCAACACGAGACCGACCGGGCCGACTGCGCCGACTGTTCAACCGCGTCAACTTCCGCCGACTGTTTGTGTTCATCGGAGTCGCGGTTCACATCGGAATCCTGGTTTTCCTGGAAGTCGGCCCGTTCTCGCTTATCATGCTGGCGTTCTACCTCTGTCTCTACCACCCGGACGAATGGCGGAAGCCCAAGTAGGACAGGCTTCTAGCCTGTCTCTGAATGACAGGCTGGAAGCCTGTCCTACAAAGCGCGACAAGAAAGGAGCCGAGCCGTGAACCGATGTGTTTCGTTGGCCGTTGCGGTTCTCTTGCTGAGCACGGCTTCGGCACAAGAGAAGCCCGCACAGCCGAAAGCCGAGAAAGAAGTGCTGAAGGTCAGCAGGCCGCCTGACGCGATCTTCGAGAAGTTCAAGAAGAACGATCAGGACGTGGCGCGAAAGTTCTACAAGAAGTACCTCGACGTAAAGGGTGTTGCGATTCTCGCTTCGGGCGAAGTGGCGGATGAAGCGCTCTTCCGCACGCATCACATCGTTTCACACATGCTCGCGGGTCGGCCCGATGTGCTGGAAGTGATGGCGAAGAACGGCACGCGGCTCATCATCATCGGCAAGGATCAGGTTTACACCGACATGCCGGAGTATCGCAACACGAGGAACCCCGACTTCATGAACGAACGAGTGCGCGGAACCGGCGGACTGGGTGTCACGAGCTTCGGAGAAGAAAACTTGCTCACGCTGGCTGGCGACCGCTACGACGACGAGAGTATTGGCGTTCACGAGTTCCTGCACACCATCGACGCGGCTCTGAGTCGGCTTGACCCAGGCTGGCGAAATCGGCTCGCGCAGGTGTACAAGAACGCGATGGCGAAGGGACTCTGGAAGAACGCTTACGCGGCTTCCAATCAGGCAGAATACTGGGCCGAGATCGCTCAGTGTTACTTCGACTGCAATCGCGTCAACAACTGGAACCACGGCCCGATTGCCACACGCGAACAACTCAAGCAGCACGACCCGGACGGCTATGAACTCGTGCGCACGACGATGAACTTGAAGCCCGAGAACGACTGGCGCTATTCGCCGATGCGTCAGCAGCCAAGCGTGATCGTGCTGCCCGCGAAGTTCAAGTTCGACAGCTATTACACCAAGTTCACTTACGCACGCGAGTTCCCGGTGCTGGGTTCCAAGCACGTCAGCGATGAGGCGATGCTCAAAGCCAACGACACGATCCGCAAGATGTTCGCTTACCGGCATGACATCCTCAAGGCGATGATCGCGGATGGCGCGCGGCTGGTGGTATTGGGCCGCGCCGAGAAACTTAGCGACTTGCCTGAATTCAAAGACGCGAAGAACAAGGCTGAGTTCGATCTCGTGCGTTACCTCGACTACACCCCGACGCTGAAGCTCATGGTTGTTCCCGAAGAGAACGTGCTTGGGCTTCCAAAGGAGCCGTTCGCGGGCAAGTGCATGACAGTGAGCGTGTTCGCCAAGGGGCTGTATCGAGTCGCGGGCTTGCGCCCGGTAGACCCAGAGTTCGACAAGCGCGGACAGAAGCAACAGTACGAACTTCGCGTGAAGCGCTTAGATGTGGAGTTCGACAAGAAGGTGACGAAGCTCTTTGACGCGGCAACCGAAAAGAGGCTCTGGAGAGGTACGGCCGCGGCCCGCGACCGCTTTGAATACTGGTCCGCGGGCGTTGAGGCTTACTTCGATGCCGCGGGAAGCGGCACGCCTCCCAATGGCTCGGATCGACCGATCACCACACGCGAAGCACTCAAGGTTTACGACCCGGAACTCTTCGCGCTGGTCGATGAGACAATGGCCTACAAGGAACGCGTCGACTGGCGCGCGAAGAAGTGAAGGTTGTGATAGTAGTCCTCACGCTCCGCGTGAGGTCTTCTCACCTCACGCGGAGCGTGAGGACTACTATCGGTCAATAACTAAACGTCACGCTCACTTGCACGGTGAGTTCCATCTCGCCGAGCACTTCTCCGCGGCCGGTGTTCATCGGCTGGCCGACTCCTCCGAAGGGACCGAACTGGCTCTGGTCGGTGATCGTCACGATGTCCTTCGTCGTGAGGTTCGCGACTCCCGCGGCGGCCTTCGCGTTAGCGAGGGCATCGCTGACGGCTGACTTCAGTGCGTCCCGGCGCAACGCGGCAATGTTCGCGCAGTGGAACTCGATGCGGTTGTTCGTCTGCATCCCGCCACCGATTCCGATTCCGCCGTAAGGCGAGTTGACCGGCGTGTTGAATACGGGGGCATCGGTCGCGCCGGCGGTCACAGCGGCCGCGAGCAACTTGTCCGCGACCGTCACGATGTCTTCGAGCTTCCCCGCTCCGCCTTCCTTGCCGAAGGTCGCAACCACAGTGAACGTCCGGGTCACTTCAACGCTCATACCGCTACCCATACCGGGAAATGGCGGCATACCAGGCCCACCTCCCATCGGCCCAGGAGGAGGACCGGGAGGACCACCCGGAGGACCGGGGAACCCAGGACCAAAGCCGCCAGCGACCTGATTGAAGTTCAGCGGACCCTTCTTGATCTCCAGCCCGCCAAGCTTCAAATCCTTGATCGCCTTCTCTACGGTTGCGGCCTTCTTGTCGCACTCCTCTGAAGCCTTCTTGAAGTCCTGGCCGCTGGCCTTGACCGCGAACGACACGCGAGCCGTGTCCGGCTTTACGGTCACGGTCGCCGTGCCGCTGACGGTCACCTTGCGGTGATTCGGGTCCTTGTCGCCGGCCGCGGGTTGCCCGCGACTGTTCCCGGCCGACAGGCCCATGCCCACCGCTGCCACCAGAACGAATCCGCCCACGATCCACAATCGACGCATGGAAGAACCCTCCGAGAAGTGAGACAACCGTAACCTGCTACCGGTCAGACGCGATTGTAGTCTGGTCGTGGTCACTCCGCCAGAAAGCGTGTGTGAGGAAGTTCGCCAAGTCTGGGTCCTGGAAGTCACCGTCCGGTCAACCAACTCCACAGCCCGCGACGTGGCCGAATCGAGGCGCGAGCGCCGGCGAGGAACGCGCGGATGTCGGCGGCCAGCGCCGCGGCGGTCGTGTAGCGGTTTTCGGGTCGGAAGGCCATCGCCTTCGCGCAGATTGCGTCGAGTTGCAGAGGCACGTCCGGGCGCTTGTCGCGCAGTCGCGGAATGTCGCCGGAGCACAAGCGAGAGATAATGTCGAACGCGGCCATGTCAGCGAGCGCGGGCCGACCGGTCACGAGATGAAATAATCCCGCGCCAATCGCGAATACGTCGGTCGTGGGTCCAATCTTGTTTGCCTCCCCGCGAGCCTGTTCCGGTGCCATGTACACCGGTGTTCCCATCACCGCGCCGGCTTGCGTCAAGGCCACGTCTTCGGGGTGTGAAGACCGGTCGTGAGAGTCGGTTTCATCCGCTGCCTCGCCGGTGGTTCCGATCCGTTTGGCCACGCCCCAGTCCAGAAGCACGGCGCGGTTCGTTGGGAGAACGATGATGTTCGTCGGCTTCGCATCGCGATGAACGATGCCCTTGCTGTGCGCGAAGTGAAGCCCGTCGCAGACCTGGGCGAGCGGTTCAAGCAGTTCGGCGGACCAGCCCGGTCCCAGTGTGTCGACGAGGCGCATGAGAGTCGCGCCGTTGAGATATTCCATCACCAAAAACGGTTGCCCGTCGTTGCGAACGCCGTGGGTGTAGACCCGCACGATGTTCGGGTGTTCCAGAGCGGCGGTGATCTGGACTTCCCGGAGGAACCGCGCTCGGGCACTCGGGCTTGAGGCTGCCACTGGATTGAGCGCCTTGATGACGACCAGCCGGTTCAGAGCATTGTCGCGTGCCAGGAACAGCGAACCCATACCGCCGCGTGCGAGTTGGCCGACGACCGTGTAACCGCCGGTCAGGTCGATTCGTTCCTCGGGGAGCGGGTTCCCTGGTTCGCTCGGCCAAGCGGTCGCCGGTTCCGGTGTCGGTTCAAGAGGAAGTTGAAAGACGGAGCGATCAGGCTCCTGACTTGAGGTTGTGTCCTCGGCGAGTGGCACGGGTTGGGAGACCGATTGGTCAAGGGTCGGGAACGGATCAGCCGATTGAGGCGGCGCGGTTCCCGCCCAGGTGAGCATGATCGCTGCGTAATTCGCCTTGTACTCGTCTGGGCGGGCCGCGATCAGTCCGCGATAGATCTCGGCCGCCTTCTGTTGCGCGGTAGTGGCTTCCTCCGAGCGGCCCAGCGCCAGATACGCACGTGCCAGCGCCAGATGACAGTTCGCCTCGTCCGCTAGGAACCGCGGCTTGGCCCGCTCGGTGACCAGCCGGGAGAACACCCCGGCCGCTGCCAGAAACTCCGGGATTGCGTCGGTGTCGCGGCCCATGCCGCCGAGAATCAGTCCCAGGTTGGCCCTCTGGCGGGCGAGCTGTTCGGCGAGCGCGAGGTCTCCGGGATTGCGGGCCGCCTGCTGACTCAAAGCAGCCACCGCCGCCCGCTGAGCCGCAACCGGTTGATCGGCCAACCAGCGCTCGATCTCGGCGGCTACAGCCGCAGCCGTCGGGAACCGTTCGTGAGGAGAAATCGCGAGTGCTCGCCGGGCGATGCCGCTGAGAACTTCATCCACCCACGAAACTGTTTCGCGGGGGTCAGGAGATGTTGATGCGTGCCGGCCGGTCGGGTGAGGCGCGGTTCCCGTCAGGATGTCGAAGAGGATCGCGCCGAGTCCATATACATCGGTTCGCTCGTCGTGTTGATCCGACAAGCTCTCCGCTTGCTCCGGCGACCAGTACGCTGGTGTGCCGACCTTCGTGGTCTTGTTGACGGAGGCCGCGTTTGCGTCGGCGAGAACATCAACCGAAGTGAGTTCGCCCTCCTCAGCGCGGATTCGCTTGGCAACTCCCCAATCCACAACCAGCGTTTCCCCGAACGGACCGAGCATCACATTCGCGGGCTTCAGGTCGCGGTGAATCACGCCTCGACTGTGCGCGTAACTGATCGTTTCGCACACGACGACAAACCGCGACAGCAAACGACGCAGTTGCAGCGATCGCTCGGCGGCTTCGAGATTCAGCGCATGGAATCCTCGAATCGCCTCGCGAAGCGATTCCCCGCGAATAAACCGCATCGCGTAGTACGGTCTTCCAGAGTGATCGCGACCAAGACCGTAGACCGGGACAATACCGGGATGTTCGAGTCTGCCAGTCACTTCCGCTTCAAAGAGCAACCGGCGGCGAGCGAACTCTTTGTCCGCGAATTCCGGCTGGATGTCCTTGAACGCGACTTCGCGGTTGAGGTCCGCATCAACCGCGCGAAGCACTCGCCCCATTCCGCCGCTCTTGTGAAACGCGAATGGCCGGAACCGCGGTGGAGGTTCTTGTGTTTGAGGTTCCTTGTCTTCGGACCAGGCAACCCCCGAATCGGGAATCGTTGAGGAGTAGGGGTGGGGAAGCGAACGAGTCAGTTCGTTCTCGTTCGCCGGCTGATACGGAGTTGTCGAGCCGTCCACGGGTGGCGGGAAACTGGAAGTCGGATCGGTGCTCGCCATTGAAAGACGAACCCCCGTGCGGGGTAGAGAATCCGTGAGTCACTCTATCCCGCCGAAGGTTCGTTCGCAAGAAGTTAGAACTGCCGTTACGGTGCCGGCTTGATCTCGAACTTGCGTGCGACCGGTGTCGCGAGCTTGTAGATGTCCGCCTGGGCCGCGTCAATTTCGTCCATGCGCTTCTTCAGTTCTTCTGGCTTTCGCTTCTGGCCTTGTGGCGTAGCCCAGTATTGATCTCCGTTCATAATCACCCCGCGGAAGCGGGTATGCACGATTCGGTTCTTCGCGGTGATGGCCTGAAGCACCTTGTTCCCCTGTTCCCACACCGGCCCGACTGTCACGTTGCCCAAGTTCACGCCCTCAGCGAGTTGCTTCGCGGAGAACTTGCCCACCACTACGCCATCGATGCTCACGTTGTAATCGCCGGCCTTGAGTCCTTTCACCGTCAGGCCGTAATAGTTCAGGTCTTTCAGTTCGTTGGTGTAAGGCAGCATCGGGAGCCAGTCTTTTTGAATCGGCATCGGGAGTGATTCATCGGTGCGGGTGAACGAAAGCCCCTTCTCTGGCTCGAACGGCACCTCGCCAATCTTGCATCCCTTCGCGTCTACTTTCTTGTTCGGCAGGTCGATCACCGCTTCGCTCACCAGAGCCGGAGCGTGCAACCCGGTGAGGATCGCGTGTGCCATCAGCATTCCGCCCGGCGGCGAAGTGTGGAAGCCGTCGTAGTAGGGCTTGGCGACCTTCGCCATCGGATCGTCCGCTTCCATCTTGTCGGTGGCAGCGCGGGTGATCGCGTATTGATCGACGAAACTCACCTTGTGCTTGGCCGCGAGATCCTGCAGCGGGCCGTAGAATTCCTTTTGAGTCTCCACGTAGAGCTTGCCATTGGTCTTATTCCGCCTGTCCACCGCGTTGGGCGAAAGAAGCGCGACCCGCACCCCGGCGTTGGTCGCCATCTTCAGCATCGCGTCGGTCTTTTCCAGGAACACTTTCTGCTTGTTGGCGTTGAATGCGCCATACCCGCCGTCGTTCATGCCGAAGTTGATCGTCACGCACGTCGGCTTCTCGTCGAGAACATGAGTCTTGAATCGACCGGCTCCTCCGTTGGCCGTGTCACCACCGATGCCGGCGTTGATGAACGTGAAGTTGCCCTTGGGCATCCGCGTCGTCAGGTATAGCTCGATGTAACTCGAATACTGATACTGCTCGGTGATTGAATCTCCGAGAAAAACGATGCGGTCGTTGGGCTTGAAGAAGAAATCCTTCGTGTCAGAGTGTGTCTGGAAACTGATCTCGCTTCGTTTGGTAGTTGTTGGTTATACCCGTGGGCATGACCCGCAAGCCATACCCAACCGATCTGACCGATGAG
>JAKEEV010000070.1 GCA_022616395.1 Planctomycetia bacterium
ACTAATCAAGAACTTGCAACTTGTGATAATACCTCTGCCCCGCAGGAGCGGGGCGAGGTGGGCGCGGTTGCAGTTTCGAGTAGCGACAACAAGTTTCCAGCCACCCACCTCGCCCCGCTAAAGCGGGGCGAGGTCGCCGCCGATGCGAAGCATCGATCGCGGCGGGTGAGGGGGCTTTATTTGCACTCACCCCACAACTGTCTGCTTGATCCGCTGTTCGCCCACTTCCAGTTCAAAGGACTTGGACGAAGCGGGCATGCTGAAGGTCACTTTCGCCGGCAGGCCATCCGCGAACTGAGCCGCGATGGCTCCGGTCGAGTCGTAGATGGTTGCGGTGGGTGCAACGATCTTGTTCTCGCTCACCACCTCGGCGAAGATTTCCACCAGGCTCCGCATTTCCTTCGCCATCTTGTGATCCCAGATGTCCACATCCGTGCCGGTATCGAGATCGTCCAGCTCCTCCATCTGTCCTTCATCCGCCTCCTCGCCGACACCAATGAGCACGCACTTCACGGAGTTGCGGGTCTTGGCCTGAATCTTCTTGGCGAGCTTGGTTGTGTATTTCTTCACGGCGTCCAGATCGTCGAGCCGGCCATCGGTCAGGAAGATGTACATTCCGCGTTCGGCATCCACGAATCGATCCACGAAGTATTGCACCGCGGGCAAGAGTCGCGTGCCGTTGCCGAAGGGCGTGTTGGTTGGCCCGACAACTTCCATCGTCTCGCACTGCTCCTCGGTGAAGTCACCGACCACTTCCACTCCTCCTCCGTCTCCTCCGCACGCCCAGTAGACGAGCGTGGTTCCGCCATCGGCATCGAGTTGGCCCGCCAGATACGCGGTCATCTGCCGCGTGATGGGTTCGACCACATTCTGAGTCGTCAAGAGATGCCCGCGGCGAATCGCATCCTGAGACGCGGCATCGGTCCAGTACACGCCCTGCGCGCCGTCCTGATCGTGAATCTGAATCCAGCCCTTGCGGGCGTACTCTTGCAGCAGATGTTGCGGAGGAGGACCGGCGGGGCCGGTCGTCAGTCCGTGTCCGTAGGCGTGCATCATGCTGGCGCTGGCATCGAGCGCAATTCCTGTCTGCCATCCTTCGGCTTCGGCTCCTTCCGGTTCCATCAAGATGGTGAAAGTTACCTCCACGCGATCCCCCGCGGGGCGCACGTTCACTTCGCCGAACTCCTTGGCGACGATTGAACTCGGCAACTGCCGGCTCGGCGCCTGGGCGGGCTTCTTCTTGGATGAGCCGCCGAATAACCGATCGAGCCATCCCACGGGTGATCCTCCCAGATGAATGTGCTGTCTTGGCGAACCCCGCCCGCAAGGGCGGTGGGTCTAGGCGAACCCGACCCGCAAGGGTCGCGGGTCCACCCACCGCCCTTGCGGGCGGGGTTCACCTGGAAGTCGTCACGCCACAACCGGCTGGCGAATGCGCTTGTCTCCAATCTCTAATTCAAAGAAGGCCGACGTTGCGGGCATGGTGAAGGTCACCTTCGCCGGTAGGCCGTCGGTCAACTGAGCCACGACCGCGCCCGATGCGTCATAGATGGTTGCTGGCGTATCCGAGACCATGCGCGTCTCATCCACCAGTTCCACAATGATCTCGTTCACCCCGCGAAGGTCCGCTGCGATCTTGTGATCCCAGATGTCCACGTCCGTGCCGGTGTCGAGGTCGTCCAACTCCTCCATCTGCCCTTCATCAATCTCGTCTCCGATTCCGATGAGAACGCACTTGATCGGCTTGCGCTTCCCCGCCGCGATGCCCTTCGCGAGGTCCGTCGAGTAGCGTTTGAGTTCCTCGATGTCGTCGAGCCGTCCATCGGTGAGGAACACATACAGCCCGCGTTCCGCGTCCTGGAATCGGTCGGCGAAGTAGCGAACAGCGGGTGTCAGGCGCGTGCCGTTGCCGAAGGTTTGCTTTTGCGGTCCGCGAATGTCCACCTTGCGGCATTGCTCTTCCGTGAAGTCCCCGACGGCTTCGTAAGCCGAGCCGTCACTTCCGCAGGCCCAGTAAATAAACGTGGTTCCACCATCGGCATCGAGTTGCCCGGCCAGATACGCGATGAAGTCGCGGGCGAGTGGTTCCACGATGTTATCGGTGAACTTGACGAACTTGCGGGCAATGGCGTCGTCGTAAGCTTCGCGTGTGAATGTGAAGACGCGCCGGCCGTCGTGAGTGGCTTCCTTCACCCAGCCCTTCTTCTTGTACTCCTCCGCGACGTGTTCCGGGACCGCGCCAGAAAGATTTCGGCCGTACCACGTCTTCATGCTGGCACTGGCATCGAGCGCAACTCCCGTCTGCCAGCCTTCGGCCTCGGAACCTCCGAGTTCGGGAACCCAGACGGTGAATTCGACGTGCCTCACCGCGCCTTCCGTGCGAACGTACACCTTCCCGAACTCCTTCTGGAGAAGATGTTGCGGGACTTGCTCGCTCTGCTGGCGGGCTTGCTGATTGGAACCGCTCATGGCCGGGCCTCTCCTGGAAGAGTTTCCCGCGGATTGGTGTGTTGATGGTGTTTGTGTCGAAAGACACGAAGCCACGACACAAAGACACACCAATCCGGGGAAACTGCGCTGGGCGCGGATGGAACCGCGGCGATCAGAGTGTGCGGAAGAAACGTTCGCGTGGTGTTTCACCCGCTCCCTTGCGGTCGCGGCTCGTTTCTTCGCTCGAAGTCGAAGGATCAACGAGCCGCGACCGCAAGGGAGCGGGTTTCTGTACTAGATGGCTTCCGAAACGTCTTGCGTGACCGAACCGTTTGGCGTTTCGACCGTGAACTCTTTGATCCCCTTGGGGAGCACGAAGCGGAACTTGCCCGGCAGTCGGTCGGCGAAGTTCGCCAACTCCTTGCCGTCCGCGGTCACCCGACCCGACGCGGCCACTTCCACCTCTTCGTTCATCAACTCGCCGAACACGACCGCGATGATGTCCGCTTCGGATTGCATGTCGGCCGCGACTCCGGAGGCGAAGAGGTCCACTTTCCCCTTCAGCGGAGTCTCTTCAAACATGTCGTTGAATTTCTGGAGTTGGTCCTCGTTGACCTGAGCACCGACCCCGATGAGGACGAACTTGACCGGCTTGCGTTTTCCCTTGGCGACTTCTTCGCCAAGTTTCATGCAGTAAGTCAGACACGCGGCCTCGTCCTCGATGATGCCGTCGGTCACGATCACGCCGAAGGTGAAGTCCGCGTCCTTGCCAACTTTCTCGATGGTGTAACGGATCGCGGGGAGCATCTGCGTTCCGGTTCCCCAGCCGTTTTTCTTCTTCGGCCCGACGATGCCGGCTTTCAGGCAACTTGGCGCATCGAACTCGCCGACCTCCTCGGTCTCCGCGCCGCCTGGACCCATCGCCCAGTAGAGCATGGAGACTTTTCCGCTGCGCGTGACTCCGCAGAGGATTTCGCCGAGCTTGCGGGCAACGCCCTGGACGTAGTTCGGCTTGGTGTCGAACACGCCGCCGACCCCGAACTGATCCTTGATGGAGCGGGAGGCATCGAGAGCCAGGACTGCTCGAGAGTCACCCTCACCGACGAGGCTCTCGACATCCGGCATGAAGCAGACAACAACTTCGTGGCTGCCATCCTTTTGAGGAAGCAGGTTTACGTCCGCGAGCGGGCGATTGGGACGGGCAATGCGGGCCACGGTCCAGACTCCTGATGGTATGGATGTGGAGGCGGGGTTGATTATGGTGGGTGATCAGGAAGTCCGCAAGCGGCAGATGATGACATTTCGTTGACGCAACTCTCAATCTAATGCGCGCGAGTGAATGTGAGCCGGACGAAATCAGCGTCGGGAATTGGTGGATTGCGCAGAAGGGTTGTCCGCTCCTCTGTCGAAGTCCTTGCTGGATGGGCAAGCCAGAAGCCCCCTCACCCGCCGTTACGACTGACGCGAAGCGTCGATAGCGGCGGGTGAGGGGGCTTCGCTTCTTCCCAATCACCGAGCATTTCGACAACGCACATGTTCTTCGTTCACTCCGCTTCGATCTTCTTGACCGCTTTGACCGCGGCCTTGCGGATGTTGGGCTGGGTGTCGCTCTCGGCGAGCTTCTTTAACTCCGGCAGAGCGTCCTTCGCGTCTGGGCCGAGGGCCGCAAGCGCGTCAATCGCGTTGTGACGGAAGTACGGAGTCGAAGACCCCAGGAGCTTGACCAGTTCGGGAACAAGCGGCTTGGCGACCTTGCCGAATTCCGGCAACATCTCGACCAGGTCGTAGTAGTCATCGTGACCGGTGTTTGTCAGCACGGAGCGCAGCCAGTCATAGCCAAGTTTCTCCCCGTCCGGGTCAATCGCGATCATCGCCAGAGCCACATCGACATGGAATGGCCCGTCATCCTTGAGTAAGTCCACGAGTGTGGGGAGCGCGGACTTGGCCGGTGCTCCGATCCTCTTGAGCGCAACCAGCGAATAGCTGCGAACCATGCTCGTCTTGTACTTCTTGTCCTTGAGAAGCCCAACGATCACTTCCACCGCCTTCGGAGCCTGCTTCGGGTCGATTCGGGCCACCGCTTCCGCCGCCCAGAGCCGCAAGTGCGGACTCTTCGCAGCGAAGTGCTTCATCAATTCGGGTAGCGCGTCCTTCGCCAATGGCCCAAGTTCCGTCAGTGCTTTGGCAGCGCGAGTCGCGGAAGCCTCGTTGTTCGACTTGAGCGTTTCGATCAGAACCGGCACCGGTTCAGCGTCCTTGTTGTCGATGTCAACCAGAGCCAGAGCGACTTCCAGACGCACTTCCGGCTTCTCGTTGCCAAGCAACTTCTTGAGAGCCGGGATCGCGGCCTTCGCGAACTCACCAACTCGCCGAAGAGTGAGTGTGGCTTCCAGATACACCCGCTTGTCCGGCACTTGAAGCCCCTCGATCAGCACCGGCACCGCGGCCGCAAGCGCGTCGCTATCTTGATAACCCACGTTAACCAGAGCCTGAGCCGCGGCGAATCGGACGTCGAATTCTGTGTCTGCAAGAGCCGACTTGAGCGCGGGGATCGACTTCGCGTTTTGCAAACCGAGCGCTGTCGCGGCTCCTTGCCGAATGCGGGGCTTCTTGCTCTTTGCAAGCGCGGTTTCGAGTTGTTCACGAACCGGCAACCCCGCGAGCGTGTGAATCGCCCACGTGCGCACTCGCTCCTGATCGCTATCCAACAGAGGAATGAGTTCTTTCGCGGCCTGATTCGCAACCGGGAGGAAGATTTCGACCGCGTGGACATTGCCCACCTTCTTCCACAGCTTCTCGCAGCGCATCACGGTGATAACCACCGGGATGGTCTTCTCAGCCAACTGAGGAGCAACGCGGGCAATCGCGTAAGCGGTCCTCATGCGAACCTGAACATCGTCATCGTGAAGCAACTTCTCCAGTGTCTTGGGAATGTCCTTCGTGCCGTCTCCGGCCAGTTCGTAGAGCGTCTTCTGCGGAACCTTGCCCCCTTCACGCTTCAGTTTGCCCAGCGCTTGAACTGCGCGCCTGCGAATGTTCGCATCCTGGTCGCCGCACAGCGCAACGACGTGCGGAACCACCTGAGGGGCGTACTCGCGCATGGTTTGTGAAGTCAGTAGCACGATTCCCGTACATTTGGTGAACGACAGGAGCAGAGCGCGGGTCGCTTCTGGTTTTGGGCCATCAATCCTGGCCAGAGCAAGTGCAACATCATCCACGAAGAAGACGAGCGCGGA
This sequence comes from Planctomycetia bacterium, assembly GCA_022616395.1. GTDB lineage: Bacteria > Planctomycetota > Planctomycetia > Gemmatales > Gemmataceae > Gemmata. Next base: position 5,667 of record JAKEEV010000070.1, read on the forward strand.
CTCCTTCGGCAGAAGCTCGAGCAACGCGGGCACGGCTTCTTTCGCGTCCGGGCCGATTGCACCAAGAATATTGACGGCCGACTCGCGTCGGGTGTCTGTTGCTCCAAGCAACTTGATGAGCGCGGGGACCGCGGATTTCGCCTTCGGCCCGGCCTTGATGAGCGTCTCGGTCGCCAGTTGCTGTTTGTCGGGATCCTTGGAACTGAGATCCGCGATCCACGCCAGGACCGGCCGACCTTCGATTATCGGATCAGCCGGTGCTTCGGGCGGTGCGGAGAGTGGTATCAGGAGCAATAGAGCTGTTGCTGTCATGATTGGTCCTCGGGGCGAGTGTGTAACGGATCATACCCACACAAACGAGTGACGCCTTCACGACGGACAGCAGCCATTACAGAGGCGTTACATGGGAAGCGCGGAGCGCGGAGCGGAAGAGAAGAACCCAGCTCGGATCGCTCCTGGCTGGGTTCTTCTCTTCCGCTCCGCGCTCCGCGTTGGTTAGTATCGCAGTTGCAGACCGAAGTTCACGCCCCCGAGCCAGTAGTCGTCCTGGTCGAAGATGATTCGGGGTCCGCGAGTGGCTCCGGCCGCACCGTAGTTTGAACTGAATGGGATCGCGGCGCTGTTGACGATCGGGCTGGCCTGGCTGCCCGGTCGGATCACGTTCGGGATGAACAGGAACTGCGCCCCGATGTAGCCGGTCAGTCCCTTGGTCAGCGCGATGCCGACGTTGGCGCCAAACTCCGGGATGACGGAGAACCGGTCCTGGACGAAGGTTCCGATGTTGGCCGGATTCGCCAACACCCCACCGACGGCGGTGCCGACGCCTCGACCGTTGGGCTGAACCAAACCCCCACCGGCGAAGATTGGAGCGATGGCCGAACCGGAGCGACCCGTCGGGTCGAAGAACGCGCCTCCGCCGAAGATCTCCAGTCGCTCGTGCATGTTGCCGACCGCCACCTTGGCGAAGCCGCTGGTGGTGATCATCCCGTAGCGAGCCTCTGCCTTCAGCCCGATGATACCGCCGTTGAACATGTTGGTCGTGCGGAACCGATCACGAATATCAATGAACGTCGGGGTGAGGAAGTTGATCCCACCAAAGGTTCCCTGAGCCGGCACCGAGCCTGCTCCGGTCAGGGTGATGATGCCGAATGGACCAACGGTGAAGATGGGAACCGTGACCTGCCCGTTAACCGCGGTGAAGCTACTGATGAACAGCTCTTCCTTGAGCTGGAGGTACTTGTAGCCCGCGACGAAGTCGATGGAGCAAGCCAATCGGCAGCCCGGTTCCGAGCGGTACAGATTCCAGATGCCGACCGGCTCGACGCTCCACGTCTGGGAGTTGGTGCCGACGAGAACCTGGGCCGGGCCGAAGTCCGGGCCGGAGAGCACGATGGTACTCGGCGCTCCGGTGCTGAAGTCGATAAACGGCCGGGCCAGTGTGGGGATGCCAGACAGATTGCCCAACCCGCCGAAGAACTGGGTGTTGGAACGCCGTTCGGTCAACCAGCCGGTCATCTCGAATCCGATTCGGCGGTCCGCGTCACCGAAGAACCCGGCCCCGAGGCGGAACCCGTGGAACGCGTTGTAACCCAGGTCGCGTTCGCCCACCAGAATCGTTGTGCTGGCCGCGCCGAGGATGCCAGCGTCTGCCGGAGCGCTGGTGGTCAACAGCGGATAGCGGATATTCTGCCCCTTATTGAACCAGAGCAGATATTCGCCAAAGACCCACCAGTGCGGGGCGGTTCCGTAGCCGAGGTTCTGGTTGGTTCGCGGAGTCGGTGGAGCCGGCTGGAACTGGGCCGCTCCGTAAGGGCCGGGCATCGGATACATCGGGCCGGGCGGAGGACCAAATCCGCCGACCGGACCCAGCCCCAGCGGATCATGCGGTGGGCCGACGTTGATCGGCGGCATGATGACCGGCGTGGGAGGATAACCTCCCGTTCCCGGAACCGGTCCCTGGAACACCTCGCCAGCCAGCGTACTCGGCGCGCCCGTGCTCGGCACGCCAACTGGCGGGCCAGCCGGGTGTGGCGGCTGCCCCCAAGCGGTGCCGGCCCCAGCCGCCAGAGCCGCGATCGTTCCCAGCAATCCCTTTCGCATGGCGCGCTCCTGCTCTGCCAGCCGTGGCGGGACGAGGCGGCCGCCGGCCGAGCACTCCCCCTGTCCAGAAGCGGATCGCAGCGGGCATCCCCCGATACACCGCTCCCAATCCGGACAATGCATGTCGTCCTGCTGCACGGAACAATCGGCACAACCGGAGCAAAGCCTTGAGGCAGATTGCGATTTGAAGCGAATCTGTCGGGTATAACGGGTATCGGGGGTCGGGAAACTGGGCAGCATCGGGCGACGCGGGTATTTCGGGAATTGGTTTGGAGAACCGCGACCGTGAGCGAGTGGCATTTCAACCGCTCCCTTGCGGTCGCGGCTCGTTCGGGAGCTTGAAATCACAGCCAACCAACGAGCCGCGACCGCAAGGGAGCGGGTGTCTAAACGAGCCGCGACCGCAAGGGAGCGGGTGCTTCTGCACTAGGCGTCAGCCCGACGGTGGATGACCTGAAACCGTCGGGCTGACGCCGCGAGGCGCAGAGTCAACACCGTCGGCCTGACGGCTAGCTCGCATGCGCCTCGCCAAAATTCCCAGACACACTCGGCAGACCCGATATACCCGACTCCATGCACGACTTCGCGGACGTTCGCCGGGATTCCCTCATCCGATACCTGCGCCGACACACCAGCGGCGAGGTGCGGTTTGATGACACCGCCCGCGCGCTCTACTCCACCGACGCCAGCCACTACCAAATCCCGCCGCTGGGCGTCGTTCTTCCCAAGACCCCTGATGACCTGACTGTCACCGTGCAGATCGCTTCCGAACTCAACATCCCGATCACGGCGCGCGGAGGAGGAACCAGTCTTTCTGGTCAGAGCATCGGCCCCGGTATCGTCATCGACTGCTCGAAGTATCTCAATCAGATCGGCGAAGTGGATGTGTCGGGTCGACGCGTGTGCGTGCAACCGGGTGTGGTACTCGATCACCTCAATCGCGTCCTTGCCACATACGGCTTGATGTTCGGCCCCGATGTCGCGACCGCAAACCGAGCCACACTCGGTGGCATGATCGGCAACAACTCCGCGGGCGCTCGATCCATTATCTACCGGCAGACGGTCGATCACATTCTTACGCTCTCCGCGGTTCTCTCCGATGGTTCACGCGCGGAGTTCGGCCCACTCTCCGCTCTCGACTACGAACGGAAGCTCGAACTCCGAACACGCGAAGGCGAAGCCTACCGCGCGGCCGATGCCGCCGTGCGCAATCACGCCGACGAAATCCGCCAGAGGTTCCCGAACATTGTGCGGAAGGTGAGTGGGTACAACTTGCTCGCTCTGCTCGAGCGCGGAACTCGGAGCGCGGAACTCGGAACGGAAAACCAAGAACTCCACACGCTCTCTTCGGATTTCACTCCGCGTTCCGCGTTCCGCGTTCCGCGCTCGCTTGTTCCCCTCCTTGTCGGCTCCGAAGGCACGCTGGCGGTGGTCGCGGAGGCGGAACTGGCCCTCGTTGCGCGCCCGAAGCATCGCGGACTGCTCGTTCCTCAGTTCGAGTCGCTCGGTTCAGCGCTCGACGCGCTCCAGGCGTGTCTGGAACTCGGTCCGTCGGCCGTTGAGTTGATGGACCGCATGCTCATTGACCTGGCCCGCGCACAGCGTTCGCTCAAGGACACAATGGCCGCGGTTCGCGGACGGCCCGAAGCGCTCTTGATGGTTGAATTCAGTTCAGACGACCCGGCGGATGTGTCGTATCGAGTTCACGAACTCGAACGCCGGCTCGGTGGCGTTCCTGGACTCATCGCGAACGTGCCCGCGCTCGACCCGTCAACACGCGACCCGCTCTGGAACTTGCGTAGCTCCGCGGTGCCACTTCTGTATGGCATTCCGGGCGACCGCAAGCCGATCACCTTCTGCGAAGACTGCGCGGTTGCTCCGGAACGACTGCCGGAGTTCGCTGCTCGTTTCCGGGAGATCTTCCACCGCCACGGCACCGATGGCGCGTTCTATGGACACGCGAGCGTCGGCTGTCTGCACATCCGGCCGCTTCTGAATCTGCACGAACGGGCCGATGTCATCACCATGCGCAAGATCATGGAAGAAGTGACCGACCTCGTGCTGTCGTTCAACGGAAGCTTGAGCGGCGAACACGGCGATGGGCTGGTGCGCAGCGAATGGAACCGCAAGATGTTCGGCCCGGTGGTGTACGAAGCGTTCCGGCAAGTGAAACGCGGATTCGATCCGGGGAACGTGCTGAACCCCGGTAAGGTGGTGGACGCGCCCGCGATGGAAGAGTCTCTTCGCGTGAGGCCCGGTCATGTGCCACCCGATCCGCCGACGGTTCTGGACTTCTCGAAGCAGGGCGGGTTCTTCAGCAGCATCGAACTGTGCAACGGCGCGGGCGTGTGTCGAAAGACACAAGGCGGCGCGATGTGTCCCAGTTACCGAGCCACGAAGGACGAACAAGACACAACGCGAGCACGCGCGAATGCGCTGCGGTTGGCCCTTCAGAGCGCGGAGCGCGGAGCGCGGAGCGCGGAACCGGAAAGACCACATGAAGGCTCTGCTTCTTCTCATTCCGCGCTCCGCGCTCCGCGCTCCGCGCTCGCGAGCCGCTGGATTCTGGACGTGATGGATCTTTGTCTCTCGTGCAAAGCGTGCAAGAGCGAGTGCCCGAGCAACGTGGACCTGGCGAAGCTCAAGGCAGAGTTTTTGCAAGCGTTCTACGCGCGCCGGATGCGTCCGCTTGGTCACTATCTGGTGAAGCACATTCACTGGCTCAGTCCGCTGGCGTCTCGGTTCGCGGGTGTGAATAACTGGTTCGCGCGGCGCAAGTGGGTGCGTCGAGTGCTGGAAAGCATGGCTGGAATCGACCGCCGACGCAGTTTGCCGGAATTGCACCGCGAGCATTTCAGGAAGTGGTTCGCGAGGCGAACGGCCGGCGTGAGCCGGCTGGTGGAAGGCGCAAATCACCAGCCGGCTCACGCCGGCCGTTCGCCCAAAGTAATCTTGCTCGACGACTGCTTCACCACGTTCCAGGAACCGCAAATCGGGCGTGCGGCGGTCACGCTTCTGGAGCGCGCGGGCTTCAGCGTGGAACTGGCGGGCGTGTGCTGCGGACGCGCGATGATCTCGAAAGGCTTCCTGACGGATGCACGCCGACTGGCGAAGGAAGGCATTGCGAAACTGGATCGCTTCGCATCGGCCGGGATTCCCATTTTGGGGCTGGAACCCAGTTGCATTCTCACACTGGCCGATGAATGGCCCGAACTGGTTCCCGGCGCGTCCGCGAAGCGTGTTGCGTCGGTCGCGGAACTGGCGGACGGGTGGCTGGCTCGGCAAGCGCGTGACAATGCAGTGTCACTCGAACTCCCGGCTCTGACCGGCAGCGCGTTACTTCACCCACACTGTCATCAGAAGGCTCTTGTGGGCGGAAAGGGCAGCGCGGAGGCGCTTCGGCTTGTGTCGGGGCTGGAGGTGACCGTGCTGGATGCGGGCTGTTGCGGAATGGCCGGCGCGTTCGGTTACGAAAAGCAACACTACGACCTGAGCGTTCAAATCGCGAACCTGGAACTCATCCCCGCGGTCCGCGCGAATCCCTCCGCGATGGTGGTGGCAACCGGAACATCCTGCCGCCATCAGATTCGCGACCTCACCGGCCGCATCGCTCTTCATCCGCTCGAAGTGCTGGCCGCGTCACTCACCCACTAAGCAGTTGGCCGGAGTTGTGTGCCATTTTTTAACGAGCCGCGACCGCAAGGGAGCGGGAAAGGCTAACCGCTCCCTTGCGGTCGCGGCTCGTTAAAACCTTACAAACCTCCCTGGCCAAATGCTTAGCCGTCCTAGGCGATGCACGGGCCTCACTGTATCCGCGGAGGATGCATTACCCCGCCTTGCTTTGAATCTGCTTGATCTCCGCGAGCGCTGCGTGAATAGTTTCAAGCGCGGACTCGATGAGCGTGATGAGTACCGCGACCTGTCCCGCGTCCTGCGAGGAGACCCGACGTTCCTTGCCCGGTGGCCGCGGCGGAGGTTTGGTTCCTGGTGGGGGAATAACTGCCGCGCCATCAAGTTCAACGAACTCCCACCCTGGAATGGTTCCCGGGGGAAGCGGCTTGCGCTCCATCCCTGCTGGTCGCGGTGGTGGCATCGTTCCGACGGGCGGGACGATGGCAGTACCATCGAAGAAGTAGACGGGTTCCACACCGATGATCTGTGGGTTCTCGTCATCGGTTGGTTGATTCGTTGCCATCGGTCTTCCCTCAAACGAGGACATGCACTACGCGGTCGCCCATGATCTGCCCGTCACAGTACAATTCTACCCAATACTCTCCGGCTGTGGGAAACGGACAATTGACCAGTCGGATGTTCGCGGAGACCACAGTTAACCGATTTGGAAATCGAACTCGGTGGATTGGGGAATGAAAGATAACCTGTCCGGTCGCGGCACTGACGACGAAAACTTGAAGTTCCGCATCGCCCAGCCCATCTTCCATCTGGACGAACACACACATTCGAGCCAGGGTGTACGGAACCGACTGACCGGTCGGCAATCGGAACGCGTTGAATACCCCAAGGAGGTCGATTGTTTGACGCGCGACGTTTGGCACGACTTGATCGCACACGTAGATCGCCTTCGCAACCGGCGGGTTTGAAGCAGCCATGATTGTGTTTCTCCGCTAGATTCGTATCCCGTCCTTGAGTGGATCGTCGTCATCCACCAGCAGCGTCGTTTCAGCAGTCACATACGCGGTGCCGGTGATGCTTGGAATCACCACGCCCGGTTTACTGTTTGGTGCGAATGTGCCCTCGAAGACGCTTCCCGTGATGCTCTCCTGTCTCCAAACTTCCCCCGGTTTGAGTTTGCCTTCCGCGAACAGGCACGCAAGCTTCGCGCTTGTGCCGGTGCCGCACGGAGAGCGGTCGTAAGCCTTCCCCGGACACAGAACGAAGTTTCGTGAATGATTGGCGGTATCCACAGGCGCGCTGAATAGCTCGATGTGGTCGATGTGCCCGCCATTCGCTCCGGTAATGTTGTTCGCCTCCAACGCCAGGCGAATCCTCCAGGTCACTTCCGTCAGGCGCTCGGTGTTCTTCAGCGCGATCTCTTCTCGATGGTCGCTCACCAAGTAGAACCAGTTCCCGCCCCACGCGATGTCGCCTGTCACCGCGCCGTAACCGGGAACATCCACGCTCACGGCCTTCCGATGGCGGTAACTGGGCACGTTTCGCACAGTGACTCGATGGCGGTCGTGCAGTTTCGCGACCACCACGCCGACCGGCGTTTCGATCTTGTATTCTCCCGGCGAAATTTCCCCCAAATGCGAGAGCGTGACGGCCAGCCCGATGGTGCCATGCCCACACATGTTGATCGTGCCGACGTTGTTGAAGAAGATCACGCCCTCGTCGTTGGCCGGGTCGTGAGGCTTGCACAATAGCGCTCCGACCAGCACATCTGACCCACGCGGTTCGTTCACCACGCACGAGCGGAACGAATCAAACACTTCGCGCAAGCATTGGGCGCGCTCGGAGAGCGGTCCGGTGCCGAGGTTCGGTCCGCCCGCAACCACAACGCGAGTCGGTTCGCCGCCCGTGTGAGAATCAATGACGTGAATTCGCTGCATGGCAAAGCTCCGAACAGTAGCCGCACGATGAACGCAGAACAGACACGATGAAGACAAAGACAGAGAAGACAGAATGGCCACAAAAAAGCACAAAAGAGGGTCCCCGCGCAGCGGGGGAAAAGAATACAGAAGAGAAGAAAGAGTTGAGTTCAATTCAAACTCTTCTGTCTTTGGTTTCCTTTGTGCGTTTTGTGCGTTTTTGTGGCCATTCTGTCTTCTGTCTTCAATCGTGTCTTTTCTGCGTTCATCGTGCGGCTGAAATCACTTCTTGCCGGGCCGCGTGGCAATCGCTTGGCGGATGAGTTTCAGCACGACTTCGCGTTCGGCACCGACGAGCGGCAATCGCGGGGCGCGGCACAGCTCCGAGCCATAGCCACACTCCGCCACCGCGAGCTTGATGTACTGCACCAGCTTGACGTGTGTATCGAGGTGCAACACCGGCGTGTACCAGCGATAGACTTCCAGAGCTTCCTTCCAGTTCCCCGCGGTCAACAAATCCCACAAGAGTTTGTTTTCGTGAGGGAAGGCGTTCACTAGCCCGCTGACCCAACCGACCGCGCCCAACGCGAAACACTCGACCACCAAGTCATCGACGCCCGCGAAGATCACATAGCGATCTTTGGTGAGATTGATGATGTCGGTGATTCGGCGCGGGTTGTCGCTCGATTCCTTCAGTGATGCGAACTTCGGTTCGTCTCCCAGCTCCGCGAACATCTCCGGCGAAATGTCCACCTTGTAAGCCGGCGGGTTGTTGTAAATCATGATCGGCAAGTCGGTCGCTTTCGCAACGGTGCGGAAGTGCGCGATCGTTTCCCGGTCATCGCTCTTGTAGACCATCGGAGGAAGCACCATCAGCCCATCCGCGCCGAATTTCGCTGCATCAGTGGCCCACCGGCACGCTTGAGCCGTGGTGTATTCGGCCACTCCCGTGAGCACGGGCACGCGCTTCCTCACGTGCGCAACGGTGGCCTTGAGCAGTTCCTTCTTCTCGCTCGCTTCCAGAGTGGTGTTCTCTCCCACGCTGCCCATCATCACCAGACCGTGAACGCCGGCCGCGAGCATCACATCAATGTGCGCGAGTGTACCGGGAATGTTCAGCGTTTGATCCGCGTGGAATTGCGTCGTCATCGCGGGGAAGACCCCTTGCCATGACATCTTCATGATGGATCCCCTGGTAAGACAGTAATCAGTGATCAGTGATCAGTAATCAGTTATCAGTCAGCACGATCTGTTCACTGATTACTGATGACTGATCACTGATGACTGACTACTGACGAACGGGTGCATACACGATCCGGAACCCGACGGTATCGAGTCGCTCGGTGGGGCGGACGCCGGCGCGAACCGCGGAGCGCACGCCAGAGGCCGGGTCGCGGTACGAGCCTCCCCGAATGACGCGTTTGTCGCCGTCGGCGGGTCCGGTTGGGTTGTCTTTGGGAGCGTCCTTGTAGGCTTCGGGTTTGTACCAGTCGCTGCACCACTCCGCGACGTTGCCGTGCATGTCGTGGAGGCCGAACTTGTTGGCTTCGGTCTTCCCAACGTCTTGGGGGAAGGAGGTAATCTTGCTCGCGTCTCCTCCGCGTTCGAGCGGATCGTCTCCGGTGACCTTGTAGACGCCCTGATTGCCGAAAGTCAGTTGCTCGCCGAAGGCAAATGGGGTCATGGTGCCCGCGCGGGCGGCGAATTCCCATTCGGCTTCCGTCGGCAGGCGATATTCCCAGCCTTTGCGTGCCCAGGGTTGGTTTTCCTCCAGCGCGGTGAGCTTGCGGCAGAACTCGTTGGCCTCTTCCCAGGTGACCGAATCGACCGGGAGATATTCGGCACGGGCCGCGAACTTCGCCGAACGCGAGGGATTGACCAGCATCACCTTGATGAACTGACCGTTGGTGACCTCGGTCGCAGAGATGAAGAACGGTCCGCGCATTATCACCTCATGAACTGGTCCCTCCCCGGATCGCCGAGCGGTTTCAGTTTCGGGCGATCCGCGACGGTACATTCCGCCTTCCACGCGCACCATCTTCATGCCTTGTGTGTTGGTGAACGGGTCGGGGATTTCAGAGTCCGAACGGAAGAGGCGGTAGATCGCGTAACTGAAGATGGCGAGAACAAGAAGCGCTCCCAGCCCGAGCAGAACAAACCCGGTCGGGAACTTCCGCTCGCTGCGTCTACGAATTGGGTCATCGGTGGTGGTTTGAGGAGGAAGCTTGAATACCTGGCTGCTGGGGTTCGGGTCGGGAGGTGGAAGAGGCATGCCGGATACTGCGAACGCGGGCGGTTGAAGGTGTGTCGGTTGCGGATAAGTCGGAGGTAAACCCGCTGGACCCGGCGCGACGAACGCGCCGGGAGGCAGACAGTACGGATGAAGCGCCCTCGCCAGTTGGATCGGCGTTTGGGGACGATCTTCCGGGCGCTTGGCCATGCACCAGTGGATGATGTGTTCCACCGGAGGAGGGGCATCGGGACGGTACATCAAGAGACTTGGAGGCGGGTCGGTGCAGTGTTTGATTAGCTTCTCGGTTGGGTTGATGCCGTCATAAGGGACGCGGCCGGTGAGAATGTAATAGAGCGTACCTCCGAGTGCGTAGATGTCTGCCCGGATGTCCACGCCCATCGGGTCGCGGGCCTGTTCGGGTGCCAGGAAGTCCGGCGTACCGATCACGAATCCTTCCTGCGTGACTCGGTGCCCTTCGTTGCCGCCGGGTTGTTCCATCAGTCGAGCCAGTCCGAGATCGACCAACTTCACTGGCCCGTTATTTCGAGACACGATGATGTTGCTCGGCTTGATGTCGCGATGAACCAGTCCCTTCTCGAAGGCGTGTTGAAGCCCCAGAGCTGTTTGGCGAATGATCTCGCACGCTTCGGGCACCGGCAGCGGTCCGCGATCACGAACGATCTTCGTCAGGTCGGTGCCGTCGATGAACTCCATCACATAGAAGTGATGGTCACCCACCCGTTCGGCGTCATACACCTTGACCACGTTCGGGTGGTCCATCGCCGAGAGAGCTTGGATTTCCGTCTCGAAGCGTGAGGACGCGGCGGGGTGGCTCAATTTCTCTTTGCGAATCACCTTGAAGGCCACGGCTCGGTCCATGCGTTTATCGTGGGCCTTGTAGACGCGGCCCATCCCGCCCTCGCCGAGAATATCAAGCAGAGTGTACCGGCCGGCGATGGACAGACTCGCCCCGCGGCCCCGGGCGATTTCCTTGATCTGGAAGACAGTGAGCCATCCGCGGCGATTGATTTCCCTGGCCAGGGCTTGCGCATCGGGCTTTTTGTGCGCGATCCAACCCCACAGTTCGCGCAGTTGAGCGGCGCTGAGCAACCCGCAATCTTGCAGGTTGTGGTAGAAGGCAGCCGTCGGATCGACAGCGCTACTCATTGGGCGCTCACCGGTGGTTGCGAATCGCGAAGTGGCACATACTCTGTTGTACCACCTGTTTTGCCGGAAGGAAGCGAACTGCGTTCAAAGTAGTAGGCCCACTCCGCGTGCCGTTCTTCTGTCTTCTCCCCTGCCCGTGCCCTTGCCCGTTCTCTTCTGGTTCCGAGGGGAGGAAATACGAAGACCGGAAAAACCGGGCATGGGCAAGGGCAGGGCAAAGCCAAAGGCAACGGCACACGGATACCTTCTACTACTTTGAAGAACGGCTTCCGGTATGTTGACCACATCGAGACGGAGTAACACCATGCCAACCATCACCGTAAACGAAGAGTCATACACATTCCCCGATCCCTTCACCGTCGCGGAGTTACTGAAGCATTTGCGGAAGGACGCAGAGAAGCTCGCGGTGGAAGTGAACCGCAAGGTCATTCCGCGCGCTGAACACGCCGGCTGTTCGCTCAAGGACGGAGACGCGGTGGAAATCGTCACGCTCGTCGGTGGAGGATCGGGCCAGGAGTCAGGAGACAGGAATCAGGAGTCAGGAGTCAGGAGTCAGGAATCAGGAGTCAGGAATCAGGAGTCAGTTGGCAGCAAGCCGACTGCTCTTTCTGACTCCTGTCTCCTGACTCCTGACTCCTGCTTGAAGGTCGGCAAGTTCAGCTTCAAGTCACGCCTCTTCACCGGAACGGGCAAGTACACCTCTTACGAACTGATGCAGCAGTGCATGGATGCGAGCGGTTGCGAGGTGACAACGGTCGCGGTGCGCCGAGAGCGACTCATCGACAAGGATGGCAAGAGCCTGCTCGACTTCCTCGATCTGAAGAAGCTCACGATTCTGCCGAACACGGCCGGTTGCTTCAGCGCGGAAGACGCGATCCGACACGCGAGACTTGCCCGCGAGTTGCTCACGAACCTGGGCAACCCCGGAGCAGACTGGGTGAAGCTCGAATGCCTCGCGGACAAGCGCACGCTTCTGCCCGATCCGGTGGACACGCTCAAGGCAACCGAACAGCTCGTGAAGGACGGCTTCACGGTGCTTGTTTACACGAGTGACGATCCGGTTTTGGCAAAACGATTGAAGGAAGCCGGCGCCGCGAGCGTGATGCCTGCGGGTAGCCCGATCGGAAGCGGACAGGGCATTCTGAACCCGAACAACATCCGCATCTGTCTGGAATACTTGAAGGAGAACGACCCGGATTACCCGGTGATCGTGGACGCGGGCGTTGGGACCGCAAGCGATGTGAGCGCGGCGATGGAACTGGGCTGCGACGGGGTTCTGTTGAACACCGCGATAGCGAGCGCGCGCGATCCGCTTCGCATGGCGTGGGCAATGCGTTACGCGACCGACGCCGGCCGACTGGCCTTCCTCGCCGGCCGCATCCCGAAGAAGCTCTACGCCAACGCCAGCAGCCCCACCGAGGGTATGATCGCCGGAACGAACAAGGTATGATTGCTGAAGGGAAAGGAGCAACACCATGACCGCCGCTGAAGTGCTGACGCCGATACCGAAGCTGGTTCGCGACGACTTGGATCACGACCACTACGAGATCATCGACGGGGTTCGAGTGGAGTTACCGCCCATGAGTGCTGATTCGCAAGCTATTGCTTCCCGTCTTGCTCGCCACTTGGGCAATTACGGAACTGCCCAAAATATCGGCGACGCCTACACCGAGATGCTGTTCAAGTTGCCGCTCACAAAAGATCGAAACCGGAAACCTGACGCGGCATTCGTGCCGTATTCCCGATGGCCGAAGTACAAGCCGCTTCCCTCAACGAACGCCTGGGATGTGCTCCCAGACATTTGCATCGAGGTGGTCAGCCCGAATGACTTGGCCGACGAGATCGAAACGAAGATCAGCGAATATTTTCAGGCTGGTGTGCGGTTGGTGTGGGTGGTTTACCCGCGACAAGAGCGGCTCTATGTCTACGAGTCCGCGAACCAGATTCGCCGATTGACTCGCGACGACACACTTGATGGCGGTGTCGTGCTGCCCGGCTTCTCGCTTCCGTTGTCGGAACTCTTCCTACAACCGCCGCCAGCGAACCCGCCGACACAACCATGAGCGACGAAGCGCCTTCGCCGTCACTACCGAAGCTCCGCATGTATATCCTGATTCGCGAGTCGGTGCCGGTCGGGTTTGCGGTGCTGGCCGCCGCGCATGCGTCGCTGGCTGCGTATCTCAAGTTCGCGGATACGCCCGAAGTGAAGGAGTGGCTCTCCGGGCCGTTCTACAAGGCCGTGTGTCGCGTGACGGATGAAGAGTTTGCGCGGGCGAAGGAAACACCAGATCACGTCGTGCTAACCGAATCCGCGCTCGATGGGCAGGAAGTCGCCAGCGCGTTCAAGCCGCGAGCCGA
>JAKEEV010000635.1 GCA_022616395.1 Planctomycetia bacterium
CTGACGCTTCCGGCTCCGATTAAGAACCGTCGCTGACGCTTCCGGCTCCGATCAAAGACCGTCGCGACGCTTCCGGCTCCGATTGAAGACCGTCGCTGACGCTTCCGGCTCCGATTGAAGACCCGTCGCGACGCTTCCGGCTCCGATTGAAGACCGTCGCTGACGCTTCCGGCTCCGATAAGGAAGAGCCGCTCGGCAAGCAGCACCTACTTACGCAACCGGCACAGGTTCGTGAACTTCGCCGAGGTAACGGTCGAAGAACTCCAACACCTGCCGGTGGTACTCTTCACCCGCAACGTTCAGAGCCTGATTGTGTTTGGCCTTCGACACCAGCCAGAGTTTCTTCACTCCGGTGGCTCGTTCAAAGAGAGCTTGAGCCATTTCGGGCTTGATGTACGTGTCGCCAGCGCCGTGGATCATCAGGAGCGGGCGGTTGAGCTTTGCGGCAGCTTTCTCCACGCTGGGATAGTTCACTCCGCGATTGCGGGCCACTCGCTTCGCACCGACCGCGCCAATCAGTCCGTAGAACCACGTCGGGAGAGCGCGCTGAATCAGTTTCCGGTCGCTGTAAATTTCAATCCAGCGCCTCATATAAGGAACCATCGTCGTGTGCGTTCCGTACATCCCATCAGTAACCACGCAGCGCACCCACGGGTCATTCGCGGCTACCAGAACGCCGGTTCCGCCCCCTTTGCTAATACCAAAGAGACCAATGCCGCGCGAATCGGCATCCGGGCGCGTTCGCAGATACGCGATTGCCGCACGCATGTCGGCGACGTCGCGGTCGGTCACCCACTGGAGCGGTTCGTAGTTCGCGTCTCGGTCGCTCTCGCCCTGATTGCGTGGTTCAACCGCGAACACATCGTATCCCGCTTCGATAAGTCCCTGGCAATACTGCCGACACGCCCAGCGGTTCGAGCCGAACTCCAGTCCGAAGAGAATCACCCCACGACGCTGAGGAGCTGTGGTTGGGAAGTAGCATCCGCGCAGTGCCAGTCCATCAACAGCCGGGATGGTAACTTCTTCGGCACGCGGGTCTGGTTCGCCGCGAGGAACTACGAACAGCGGCTTCTCCTGGAAGATGCGGGTGAGGAACCCCATGTACTTCCAGCGGATGTAGAGATACATCACGGCCAGCGCCAGCCCCATGATGATGGGCGGCACGGCAAGAAACAGGCCGACATAGAGCCAGAAAATCACTGCGCGCGTTCCTCGGTGTACATCGGAGGGGGTGGGAAGGCGCCCAAAAACCCACACGGGATGAACAGCTATTGTATGAGGATTAAAGCGTCAGTTCGGAAATCCTCAAACAACCTACGTTTCTTGGGTCTTGCAAGCCGAACGCATCTTTCGGAGCCGCGACCGTCAGGGAGCGCGTGCCTTTAGCGCTCCCGACGGTCGCGGCTCTGATTTATTCAAACCGGCTGGCGACGAGCGAGATATTCTGCCCGCCGAAGCCGAAGCTGTTGGAGAGCACGTGTCGGAAGCGGAGTTCGCGACCGACGTTGGGCACGTAGTCGAGGTCGCAGTCCGGGTCGGGCGTCTGGTAGTTGATCGTCGGCGGGATCGCGCCTTTGAGGAGCGCCATCACCGAGATGACCAGTTCCGCAACGCCCGCGGCCGCGATCAAGTGGCCCAACATGCTCTTGCTGCTCGAAATCGGAACCTTCTTCGCATAGTCACCGAACACCGCCTTGATCGCCGCGGTCTCGGCCGCGTCGTTGGCCTGGGTGCTTGTGCCGTGAGCGTTGATGTAACCGATGTCGGTGGGGTTCACGTGCGCATCGGCGAGTGCATCCGCCATACAACGGATTGCCCCGCGGCCTTCCGGGTGTGGGTCCGTCATGCGGAAGGCGTCCGCCGTGGAACCGTAGCCGGTCAGTTCGGCGATGATGTTCGCTCCGCGAGCTTTCGCGTGGTCAAGCTCTTCCAGAACGATTAACCCGGCACCTTCGCCGATCACGAAGCCGTCGCGAGTGAGATCGAACGGCCGACTGGCGGTTGTGGGGCTATCGTTTCGCTGCGACAGAGCCGTGAGGCGGTTGAAGCCAGTGATGCCGAGCGGAGTTATCATGCTGTGCGATCCGCCGGCGAGCATCACATCCGCCTCGCCGGTGCGAATCATCTCTGTTGCTTCTCCGATGGCCTGCGAACTCGCCGCACACGCCGTCTGGCAAGAGGCGAACGGACCATCGAGCGCGAACGCATCGGCAAGGTAACCGCTTGGCGAGAACATCTCCTGTTCGGCTTCCTGTGGGCCGTTGAGTCGCTTGAAGAGCAGCCCGACCGCTTGGCGGATGTCCGCGGTGCGTTCCCCCGGCGCGGTGAAAGTCGCGGTGCTCGTTGCGAGCGAAGTGAAGTCCTCGGTTCCTTCACCCGACCCCAGATAAACACCCATTCGCGAGCGGTCGCCTTTGGGTTCCAATAGTCCGGCCTCCGCGAGAGCCTGTTTGCCGGCTCCCAGAGCGTAGCGCGTGTTCACTCCGCAGTGTCGGTAGCGGGTCACGTCTGGCATGTACTTCGCCAGGTCGAAGCCCTTGACCTCGGAAGCGAATGTAGTCGGGAACGTCCGCGCATCGAACTTCGAGATCGGCCCGACAGCCGTTCGCCCCTCCATCTGGCTGGCGAACAACTCCCCGACGCTGTGACCCAGCGGCGTGATGACACCCATTCCCGTAATGACAACCCGTCGTTTCATTGCACACCCTCCGGCCTTGCGGCCGGGGTTCGCCTTAAGAGTCCCATTTCCGAACCACGACCGCGGCACATTGGCCCAGGTCGGTGTAAGTCACTTTCAGCGCGTAAGGCTTGGTTACGGTTCTCAGCGCTCCGGTGTGAACCGCGATTGGGCAATCGGCCGCGGGCTTCTCGTGGTTGAGCGTGCCGGGCAGTTGGCCGTTCTTGAGCGCGAACACACTACACGCCAATTCCATCAGTGAGGACGCGGCTCCCATGTTGCCGAATCGACTCAGAGGAGCGAACACCGGCGTATCGCGGCCGAACACCTCCGCAATTCCGCGCGCTTCAAATGCGTCCCCCAGCGTGGAACCGGTCCCGTGCGCGTTCACATGGTCGATGTCGGTCGGGTGAACTCCAGCGGAGGTGAGTGCATTGCGAATGACCCGCGCAAGCCCCGGACCTTTCTTTCCGCGATCAACTCCCATCGCCCAGCCGACCACTTCGCCGAGGATGTTCGCATTGCGGGCGTGGGCGTGGGTGAGATCTTCCAGAGTGAACACCGCGGAGCCTTCACCGGGCACAGTGCCATCACGTGTGGCATCGAATGGACGAATCGCGTGAGTTGGGTCGTCGTTGCGCTTCGACATTTGCAGGAACAAGTTGAACCGGGTCATGCTCACGGGATTGATGCGCGATTCGCTGCTCCCCACGACCATCACATCGGCCGTTCCGCGTCGAATAATGCGTGCGGCCTCGGCCAGCGCGATCAGCCCCGCTGTGTCGCCCGGAATCTGGGTGTTACTCGGTCCCTGGATGTCGTGGAGAATTGTCGTGTGGCACGCAGGCATGTTCGGAAGGTACTTCAGCATCCACAGCGGAGCGATTTCATTTAGCCCAGGAGAACCCCACGCGGTCATGTTCACCGTCTGGCCGTCTGGTGAAGCAATCTTGCTGGCGCCGGCCATGTCGTTGAGGTCGGTTGCTCCCATCAATGAGGCGAACTCGATTCCAATGCGCTGAGGAGAGATGGTTCCCTTCGTGATGCCCGCGTTCTGAATTGCGAATTGGGCGCCGATGACTCCGAGTTCAACGGTTCGAGCCATCGCGTTGAGTGACCGGCGGTAGCTCTTGTCGATGAACGCTTTGGCGGAGAAGTCGGGAACTTCGCCCGCGATGTGGGTGGGCAATTCGGAGGCGTCGAAAAGCGTGACGGTGCGAATTCCGGAAGTGCCCGCGACGAGCGCTTGCCAGAGTGCGTCGGGCGTCGAACCGATCGGGCTTAGGACGCCGAAGCCGGTGAGGACGGTTCGGCGGGAGTTCGTTCTCATGGTGCTACTCAGGCTGATTCCGTGAACATCTGCTGCGCTGCCCTCCCGTCCCGCAGAGACCGCACGGACGCCTCTCTAAATAGTGCTAGTGCAGGAGGGATACCGAGTTGCGCCCTTCAGTGGGGGTAACGCGGATTTCGCAACTTAAGAAGGTCCGGCAATGCGGGTAAATTGGGTTATTGGGCCTCTGTTAAACACGCAAAGCCCCGGTTGGGGCCTCGCGGGGGTCGTGTCGGTCGGGAATCAACCGCATCCTGCGCAACGGTTCTCTCACATCATCCTTCGTGTCTGGATTGGTGTGTTAATGGTGTTTGGGCCGAAAAGACAGAAAGACACGGCCCAAACACCAGACACCCCAATCCAGGCACGAAGGGAACCTAAGCGGGCTTTGTAGCAACCGCTTTGGCCATGTTCAGCAGTAGGACAGGCTTCTTGCCTGTCTGTCTTGTAGGAGAGGCATCTTGCCTGTCATTCCTTCAGACAGGTGTCCAGCCTGTCCTACGTTCCGGGCGCTTTGGCAACCGCTTTGGCCATGTTCAGCAGGTGAGTCAACTCCCCGCTGAAGACAAACTTCGTGTCCGGCAATCCCGGAGGCAGTTGAGCCGCCGTGACGTGCGCGAACATGATGTCGGCCTCCGCGACCAGTTCGGTTCCACTGTGAGCGGTTGCCGATACGCGGGCACCGGTGTCGTTGAGGTCCGACATTGTGGTGGTATAGGTCAACTGTTCGCCGACCACTGCTTCGCGGTGGAACTTCGCCGTCATCTTCGCGAGCACCACGTTTTCGCGATACTGTCGGGCTTCCCCAACCAGGATACCGCCGGTCTGAGCCAGCCCTTCGAGAATCAGCGGCGCGGGCATGACCGGGAAGCCGGGAAAGTGGTCGGCGAAGTGGTCCTCGGCAAGGCTGAGGTTCTTCACCGCCGTGGCTGACTTCCCGGACTCGAAGCTCACGAATCTGTCGATCCACGTCCAGCGCATGTTCAGTTTTCCGAGCCGCGACCGTCAGGGAGCACTGTCAGAGCCGCGACCGTCAGGGAGCGAAGACCGAAGCACGCTCCCTGACGGTCGCGGCTCCGATTTAGCCTGCCTCACTTCGCGGTGGCCAGTTTCGATTCCAGGTAGCGCACGATCAGATCGACGGTGAACAGGTCTTCGACCTTCTCGACGCGGGGGTTTTGCTTGAACTCGCTGAGGTCGGCGAAGGGCATTTGCTTTTCGAGTTCGGCCAGGCCGACCGGCGTCACCTTTCCCTCGGCGACGAAGCGAGCGTCTCCCTGGAAGATACTCTCTGGAAAGAGTTCTTCTCGCGGGATGGTGATCTTGAACTGTTTTTCCAGGCGGAAGACGATGTCCAGAAAGTCGATAGATTCGGCGCCCAGGTCTGCCTTGAGGCGCGCGGTGGGGGTAACTTGGTCCTCGTCCAAGCTCAGGGCTTCCACAAGTGTGGTACGAACTTTCGCGAAGATCTCTTCGTGCGTCATGTCTGACTTCTCCAGGCCGATCAGCCGGATACCGCTCCGAGACTGAGACCGCCATCCACAGTGATTACCTGCCCGGTGATGTATGCCGCTGCCGGGCTGCACAGGAACACCACGACCCCGGCGATGTCTTCGGGCGAGCCAAGTCGCCGCAGGGGAATTAACTTCTTCAGGTTGTCTTCGCCAGCCAGGTTTCTCACGGCCTGACTCATGTCGGTGGCGATGAAGCCTGGCGCGACAGCGTTGACCAACACGTTTCGCTTGCCCAACTCGGCCGCCAACACGCGGGTGAAGCTGTTGAGCGCTCCCTTGCTGGCCGCGTAGTTCGCCTGTCCGGGGTTCACGTGATCGGCCGCGATGCTCGAGACGTTAATAATCCGCCCGGACTTCTGTTTGAAGACCATCTGCCGGGAAACAGCTTTGCAGAAGGCGAACACGCCGGTCAGGTTCGTGCCGAGGACCGCGTTCCAGTCGTCCAACTCCATTTGGACGAATAGCTTATCGCGAATCACACCCGCGTTATTCACAAGAATATCAAGTCGCCCGTGTTCCGCCAGAACTCCCTCGACGACGCGCTCCGCGGCGGCCGGGTCCGAGACATCTGCCTGAACCGCCTTCGCCACGCCGCCCGCGGTCGTCACTTCTTGCACTAACTGGTTAGCTGCGTCCTGACTTCCGCGATAGACGAAGGTGACCTTCGCGCCTTCGCGGGCGAGAGCTTGCACAATCGCCTTGCCGATTCCGCGACTGCCGCCAGTCACGAGAGCAACTTGATCCTTCAGAAGCATCAGAGCGTCCTCAGGTAGGTGCCGCTTGCCGAGCGGCACTCTGGAGTGTGGTCCGCACACGGAGTGTGCGGTTCTGAATACTCCGCTCGCGGAGCGAGCGGACCACACTCAAAGCCCGCCTCGGCAAGGCGGGCCTACTTTCGTAACTGTCCTGTCAACAGTGCCCAGCGGGTTTTCCAGTGTTCGATCAACTTCGCGTCGGTTGCGACACCGGCGGGTCCGCGACTGGCGAGTGAGTAGCCGTGCAGGATGAACTGCGCGGTCACGGTGGCTTCGCCTGAGTCGTTGGCACCTTTGGCCTTGAAGGTCGCGGTGTCGGTGGCCGGGTCGGTCTTCGTTAGTTCAACTGTCACGTCCATGCGTCGACCGGGGAGCATGAACGTGCCGTATTTTACGCTCTTCAGTTCGCGGAGGACGATCACCGGATGTTTGTAGTCGGTGGTCGCTCGCCAGAGCCACGCCGCTGCTTCCACACACGCCTGGAGCATTAGCACTCCGGGCATGACTGGGAACTGCGGAAAGTGATCCGCGAGGTATTCTTCCCCCAGAGCCAGGAACTTGGCCGCTTCGAGCGACTTGCCCGGCTCCCAGCGGTCGATCCGGTCAATCAGGTGGAACCGCATCGCCCGCGTACCCATCCATATCGACGGCGCAGTGCCGCCAGGAGCGAAAAGAGAAGAAAGTATATGGGTTTGGGTGAATCGGACAACCCTCTTGAAGGTC
>JAKEEV010000636.1 GCA_022616395.1 Planctomycetia bacterium
GAACGGCACGTTGACGGAGGAACCACTTCCTCCATGTTCTTCGCTCCTCCGTGGGTTCCGCCCGAGGCACGCGCGAATCTCCCGCCCGGTTGGTTGCACGGTTCTGATCTCTACATCCTCGTTGCCGGGAAGATGTACCCCGATCCGATGCCGGTGAAACCGCGGACAATCTCCATTGCCAGCAGCGCGGTGTCCACAATCGTCTACGACCAGACGCGCAGCGACCTGCACAAGCTGTTCTTGCTCACCATCCTGACGGGCATGAACTACAACCTCTCGGTGATTCCGAAAGATTTGCCAGCACCTCGAGAGAGCATGAAGTTCGACCCGGCGGAACTGACGCAACTCTTCAACGCGGGCTTTGCGTGGGCCATGAGCGCAATGAAGTGGCGCGACACACCGCCCGGCTACGAACCAGGCGAAGGCGCTCGCTACCGAGCAGGCACTGTGTTGACGGATGCGGGGGGCTTTAGCCCCTGAGGAGTCAGGAGACAGGAAGACAGGAAACAGGAGACAGGAAGACAGGAGACAGGAGACAGGAGACAGCAGACAGCAGACAGGGGACAGGGGACAGAAAACAGGAAGACAGTGAAAGGCAAAAAGCAGGAGACGGTCGGCAGATGATGCCAGCCGACTGTTTCCTGTTTCCTGTCTTCCTGTCTCCTGTTCCCTATTACATCGTTCGTCCGCCATCGACGACCAGCACTTGCCCCGTGGTGAGTGTGGTTGCGGTGGCAAGGTAGATCACGGCGTCCGCAATGTCATCAGGAGTCGCGGCTCGACCGAGCGGTGTTTGTTCGAGGAACTTGGCGATCTGTGTTTCTCGGCCAGAAAGCCAGCGAGTGAGAATCGGGCCGGGAGCAACTGCGTTCACTCGAACGTCTGGCCCGAAGGCACGAGCAAGCGATTGCGTCATGCAGTTGAGAGCCGCCTTGCTTAGGCAGTAAGGAATCGAACTCCCCTGTCCTGTTAATCCCGCGACGCTCGACACATTCACCACAGTTCCTTTGCTGGCTCGCAGGAGCGGCATCGCGGCCCGCACGCAGTAGAAGGCTCCGAGCAAGTTCACGCCGAGAATCTCCTTCCACACTTCATCCGTGAGCGCGTCGAGATCGGTGTGAGGGATGAAGTGAGTCATCGCGGCGTTGTTCACGAGCACATCGAGCCTCTCGAAGGTTGCTTCCGCGCACGCGACCATCTCGTTGACTTGAGCTGCGTCCGCTACGTTCGCCTTGAACAACAGAGCGGGTACGCCGCACGCCTCGACGAGTTGGAGCGTTTCGAGCGCTTCTGTTTCGGACTTTGAATAGTTGATGACGACCGCGAAGCCGAGTTTGGCAAACCGCACGGCACACACACGCCCCACGCCGGTTGCCGAGCCGGTAACCAGAGCAACTTTCCGCAATTCGGACATGACGAACTCCTGGTGATAGTAGTAGGCACACTCCGTGTGACGTTCTTATTCTTGTCTTTCAAATGTAGTAGGGCGTGTGCCGTTCTTCTTTACAGTAGGCATACTCCCTGTGCAGTGGGTTTCAGAACGGCACATGGAGTGTGCCTACTACTTTGGAAGCCCGTGAACCTGCTCCACTACCTGCCAAACAGTCTCTCGATTACGCGCCTCGTATTGGGGTTCGCCTTTCCATTCTTCCCGACCGACTGGCGGCTGTGGGTTGTCATCATCGCGGCCATTTCGGATGTGTTCGATGGTCTGACGGCTCGCTGGCTTCATGCCGAATCGAAAGCCGGGCGGTTGCTCGACCCGATCGCGGACAAGGTGTTCATCCTCATGGTTGCTCTCACCTTACTGGCGGAAGGGGCGATTCATCCGCTATGGGCCGCGGGTGTTGCCGCTCGTGATTTGGTGGTGCTGGTGGGTGTGGGGATCGTGACAGTTCGGAGGAGTTGGTCCGCGTACCGCAAGATGCGTCCGAAGTTGTTGGGCAAGATCACGACAGTAGCGCAGTTCGCTGTGTTACTGGTGCTGGCTGCGTGGGGGAGTTCACCGGCGTGGCTATTGATTGTGACGACGGTGTTAAGCGTGCTTGCCGGGATTGATTACGCTCGTGAGTTCGTGAAGCGCATGATTGCGACGAACATTGACACTCCGAGTTGATCGGTTAGAATCTCGCGAAGTGTTTCTGCTTCAACCAATCGCTGTGAGGTTCGCCATGTCCCGGCTGTGTTTGCCTCTGTTGGTTGTGTGCGTGGCTCTGGTTGTTGGGTGCGGCAAGAGCGAGAAGACCGAGACTCCGGCACCCGGCGATCCGAAGCCCAACACGCCGCCGAGCAAGTTCACAATGGAGAGTCTCAGACAGATTGAGTTGGGTGTGTCCACTTACAACGATGTGGTGCGAATCTTCGGCGGCGTCCAGGGCGAGCGGACAAACGAAGAGAAGCAGGGCTTGGGGCAGGGCAACAAGTTTGTGTGGAAAGAGGAGAACAAGAAGGTCTACGTGAGCTTCAGCACGGTCAACGAGAAGGTCAACGGCCTGGCGTGGGAAGGCTTCGCCGGGAAGTAGTTGCTCCTGCAACAACATGGTTTGTGCGAGGGTGGTATAATCACCATCAACGCACAGTTCCGGTCGAGGTGAGTCATGGCGAAAGGGAAGAAGCAGAACAAGGGCGCTTCAGCCACAGGCAGCAAGCGCGTGAAGCTGACCGCGGAGGAATCTCTGAAGCGAATGCAGGAGTTCCCCAAGCGAAAGGAGCGCTTCGTTGCCGCTGTCCGAAAAGGCAAGAATCGAAGCGTACCTGCCTGAGGTACCCCGACCGGAATCAGGCTCTCCTGGTTGAGTTGGAAGGGGAATACCAA
>JAKEEV010000637.1 GCA_022616395.1 Planctomycetia bacterium
GCGGCGTTCAACCCCAATAAAGAGGAACTTGCGGTCGCGTTCAAGGACCGCGCCGAGGTGTGGACCATCCGCGGAGATGCGAAGAAGAGCGTGGTGAGGAAGCTCCCGACCGACGGGCCGGTGACTGCTCTTGCGTACTCGAAGGACGGAAAGTTGCTCGCGGTCGGCATCCGCAAGCTCGTCAGAGTCGATCCGGTTGATGTGAGGGCAATCGGGAGCAAGAGCGAGGTGTACGTATTCAACGTGGCGGTGGGGAAGGAGCTAATACGATTCGATGGGTTCGCTTCCGTGAACGAGGCAACACTGGCGGTGACCGCGCTGGCCTTCCACCCCGACGGCAAGAAACTCGCGGCCGGCACCGGATTCGTATCCACCGAACCGATCAGCCGAGTGGCAATTCCGAAGACCGGCGAAGTGAAGATCTGGATCCTCGACGCTCCAACTCCTCCCCCTCCGTTGGAGAAGTTCGCGCTCGAACCCACAGCGCGGCACTGGAGGGACGCCGCGGTGTTAACCGATCACGGCCGGCTGGTCAATGGAGTCGCGGTCGCGCCTGACGGCAAATCCTTCGCCGCCGCCACCGATGGGAACATCACCGTGTGGGATTCCGCGACACGCAAAGTGCTGTGGAAGCACAAGCACACGGATTCGGCTGTCTTCGCGCTCGCGTACAGTCCAGACGGCAAGCACATTTGCATCGCGACGACAATCGACGTGACTCGACTTGACGCAAGGACGGGCAAGAACGATCCGTGGACCGATGACAACGCGATCTGGTTCGGCAAGGTTCGCGCGCTGGCGTATCGGCCTGGGGGCGAGTGGCTCGCGGCGAGCGACGGATACTGGACGGGGATGCGAACGCTCAACGCGAAGGGCGAGGAGGCGACAATCGTCGAACGACCGAAGATCAAGGTGTTCCCAGAGAAGCCCGCGGGCGTTGCGTGGTCGAAGGATGGCAAGCGGCTGGCGTTCATTCACTACCAGAACGTGGACGGCAAGTGGCCGGTGGGGATTGAGACTGAAGGCAAACCAGCGATGGTACTCGCCGGGCACACGGAGCAGGTCACCTGCTTAGCGTGGTCGAAGGACGGCAAGGTGATTGCAAGCGGCGACGAGAAGGGAACGGTGATTCTCTGGGACGCCGAGACCGGTAAGGAACTGTGGCGGAAGGAGTTCAAGGGAGGCGACCCCAACAAGCTCCCCTTCGGCCAACCGATCGACGAGAAACCCGCGCGCATCAACTCGCTGGCGATCTCACCGTTCGACAACACAGTCGCTGCTGCGGTTTCGTTCGGGGCCGGTAATAAGCGGGAGCGAGTCGTGTTGCTCGCGGCGAAGGACGGCAAGGAGGAAGATCAACTGATGCGAGCGTGGATGATTCCGGTGTCTTCCGTGGCGTGGCCGAATGATGGGAAGTTCCTCGTCACCGGCTGCGGGATTCCGCCGGGAGTGACGATCAAGATGAGCGATCAGCCGACCAGCGAAGTAGTGGTCTGGGAGCGGAAGTAACCTGGGTTGCCCGCCGCAAGCGCGGCGGATATACCGCGAGTAACGCGCAGCCGCGACGCGCAGCGATTCTGCGCGTCGCGGTTGTTTCGTTTCGTCAGGAGACTCCCATGATCCCGATCAATCTGTCCGGCAAGGTGGCTCTGGTTTCCGGCGTGGGCGACAATCTGAGCTTCGCGTGGTTCATCTCGAAGACACTTCAAGCGGCCGGGGCGAAGATCGTGCTGTCGGTCCACCCGCGATACATGGGGATTGTCGAGGGGTTGCTCCGCAGCACGCAAGACGACGATGTGGAAGCCCGCAAGATGCCCGATGGCTCGGAGTTCGCGCCGACAAAGCTCTTCCCATGTGATGCCAGTTACGACACGATGGACGATGTGCCGCCGGAGGTGAAGAACGACCGCCGGTACGCGAAGTTCCCCGAATACTCGGTCAAGGGCACCGTCGATGCCGTCGCCGCGGAGTTCGGCGGGATCGATATCCTCATTCACTCGATCGCGTTCAGCCGCGAGGTCACCAAGCCGCTCATCGACACAAGCCGCAAGGCTTACCACGAAGCGATGGGCATCAGTGCCTACTCGCTCATCAGCATGGTGCGCGCTGCTGCTCCTCACATGGCAAACCGACCAGGCGGAGCGAGCGTGGTCGGGCTAACGTATGTCGCGGGCGAGCGCGTGGTGCCTCACTACGGAGGTGGAATGGGCACCTGCAAGGCCGCTCTTCAGATGGATGCGAAGCAACTCGCCTGGTTCGTCGGCGACAAGAACATTCGCGTGAATCTGATCTCCGCTGGTCCCTACGCCAGCCGAGCCGCGCGCGCAATCAACAAGGACTTCGACAAACTCGTGACTCACGCGGCCGAACACTCTCCGCTTCGGCGACCCATCGAGCCGGACGAAGTCGCCAACGCAACTCTCTACCTGTGCAGCCCGCTCGCCAGCGCCGTCACCGGGCAGATCCTCTACGTCGACTGCGGCTACAACATCATGGGGACGTGATGGGAAACAGGAGAGCCAACCCATGCCACAAGGTTATCTTCCCGGAGAAGTGAAACGCCGCGGCCCGCACCAATCTTGGTGCGGGCCGACACTTTGCGCGATGCGAACGATTACTTCGCGGGCTTCAACTTGGTGGTGCTATCGCCGGTGACCGGACCAGACATGGTGATCTCGATCTTGAGGTCATCCATCTTCTGGACGCCGGAGATCTTGATCTTCCCTTCGAATTTCTCCTTCACCGCGATTCCGGTCTCCAGACTCTTCCAGGTGGTGATGGTCAGATCCATCTCGACATCCATGTTCGGCTCGCCGTCTTCCTTCATCTTGCCGGTGATCTTCCCCTTCGACTGGATGACAGCGCACTTCTCCTGGTTGACATCTTCCACTTTCATGAACTGCTGACTGATCTTCCCCTTCACGTCGGTGAACGAGTTGCCCAGGAGTTTCTGAAGCGCGGCCGCTTCCACTGTCCACTTGTGACCGACCTTCACCTTCTCTTTCGGGTACAGGTCGTCGTCGTTTTCGATGCCGTTGCGGTTATTCAGTTCCTTCTTCTGTTTGGCGCTGGGCTGGGTGTCCACAAGCAGGTGCTTCCACTTCCCATCCGCGGTGCGCTCGCTGATGACGATTTCTTTTTCCAGCGGGGTCGATTCGGTCTCGTTGATTTCGATACCGCCGATGTCGGCTTTGATCTCGGCCTGTTCCTTGATGATCTTGGTCTGGCACTTGATCACCTCGCGGCCCTTGACGGCCAGCACCTTCGCTTCTTCCTCGCTGGTGACGACCATCGTGAGCTTCCCCTTCTTCTCCATGCCGAGGAACTTCATCGTCGTGTCGGCGTCCTTGATTGTCAGCGTGCCCTTGGTGACGAACACCTGCTTGACCTTGGGAGCAGGTCCGCGAAGGTCGTAGGTCTCGTCATCGGCCGCCCGACTGAAATTCAACGCGCTGAACAGCACCGCCACCACACCGATGGTCCATTTCAGCTTGTGCATGGATGTCTCCTCGGAACACCAATGAGAACGTAACGGGGAGTGTTCTCATGTAAGGAAGTCACAGCCCCGTCATCTTCCGAGTTCGTGCCTCAAGAGGCAACATTTCTGTGTGAAAAGTGAAATTGTCGGCGAACTGGCTTACGCGGCCTCGGCGGTTGGTCCGATTCGCGGTTGAGCTGCGCGATCCAGGTTCCGTCGTTCGCGCACGACATACGGCCGCTTCCCCTGGCTCTCGTAGTAGACTCGCGTGAGCACTTCGCCCATCAGACCCAGCGAAACAAATTGCACGCCGATCAGCCCCGCGACCGCGCCGAGGAGGAACAGCGGGTTGGCCGTCATGCCCGGTCCGGTGGTGTACTTCATCACCACACTCGCCGCCACTCCCACGAAGCCCGCGAGCAAACACACGAGACCGAATCCGCCGAACAGATGCATCGGCCGCGTCTGAAAACTTCCCTGAAACTTCACTGTCATCAAGTCAAGCATCACGCGAACGCTTCGAGTGAGGTTATATTTCGACTTCCCCGCGGTGCGCGGATGGTGCCTCACGGGAATTTGAGTGACCGCTGCTCCTTGCTGCATGATGAGGGCTGTAATGAATCGGTGCATCTCGCCATAGAGAACCATTCCGTCGAAGACTTCTCTGCGCACCGCGCGCAGCGTGCAACCGAAGTCCTTGAATGGCACGCCCAGTACCTTGCGAATGAGCCAGTTGGCGATGAGGCTCGGCACCTTGCGCAGAAGAAGTTTGTCTTTGCGTTTCTGACGCTGGCCCAGAACCGCGTCATAGCCTTCATTGAGCTTGGCGAGCATCGCGGGGATGTCGGCGGGGTCGTTTTGCAAGTCGCCGTCCATCGTGACGATCACATCACCGCGTGCCGCGTCGAGACCGGCCTGAGTCGCGGCACTCTGGCCGAAGTTGCGGCGGAGCCTCACGACTTTCACGCGATCATCCGCGCTTGCGAGTCGCTCCAGTTCGGCGAACGTGCCATCCTTACTCCCATCGTCAACGAAGACGAGTTCCCACGGTCCGCAGTGTGCCGAATCGAGAGCTTCGCGCACCCGTTCGACCAGCGCGCGAACATTCTCCCGCTCGTCCTTCACCGGCACCACAACGGATAAGAGCGACATGGGGAACCCTCGCTCTCGTAGGACAAGCTTCCAGCCTGTCTCTGGAAGTAGGACAGGCTGGACACCTGTCATAGCTTCTGACAGGCAAGATGCCTGTCCTACGAAGGCTGACAGGCTGGAAGCCTGTCCTACGAGACGGTCACGGTCGTTTGCAGCGGTTCGGAGCCGTATTGCGTGAAAGCGGTATCGAGTAACTCGATGGGCTGGCCGTCGAGCAGGTCGGCGTGGAACGGATAAGTTCCCGCGGGCATCGGTGGAAGTCCGCACACAAGGTCAATGTGTTCGCCTGGCTTGACCGTGCGAGCGAACTGACCCGCGAAGCCTCTGTGAAGATGCACCCCGCGCGTGTCCGTCAGCGTGTGCCGCAATCGAATGCCGCCCGCGCCGCCTGGAGTGAAGGTCCAGGGTTCGACCGAGTTGTTCAGTGCGCGAACAGTGATCGTGAATCCGCGCCCGGCCGCGAACTTCATCGGGTGAGTCACCGACAGTTCCGCGCGATATGGGCCGGGGCAATAATCGGTTTTCACCCACTGACGAAACTGCTCGGTCGTGTGCGACTTTCCGCGAGCAGTTAACCACGCCTGGTAATAGTCGAAGAATCCGTCCATCGCGGCGGTTCGGCCAATCGAGACGTGTCCGTATCGCGTCCACAGTTGCCGACGCGCTTGCTTGAGAGTTGCATCGGTTAGGATCAGCATCGCGATTGTGGAAGCAAGCCCGGTGCGGTCGGCTCCGCGCTGACAGTGCAGCACCAGCGGGTAAGCGGTGTGCTCATACACCTCGATGAGCCGTTGAACTTCGCCGGGGACGGGGTAGCGCTTCGCGGAGAATGTAATGTCTTCCTGATTCACGTTGGCCGCGTGTGTGGTGCGGCATTCGTCGATGTACCAGGGCATGTTGCTGCACACGCCGCGCAGGTTCACAACGGTGCGAATTCCCTTCTCCGCAATGAACGTTTCAAGCTGATGCGGCTTCAACTGAGCCGTGCGATAGACGCGACCGGGAATGACCGTGTGGATGTTGGTCAGCGCGACCACACGCACGACTTCAGAAGTGAAACCCAGAACGACCGCTCCGCCCGCGAGCTTCAGCAGCCCGCGGCGTGTGAATCGGCGACCACGCGATGGAGGAGGTGTGGGTGCGTCCATGCGCTCGAAAGCATGACACAACCGCGTGAATTGGGAAAGGGCAACTTCCCACCGCTCTTTGGAACCTTTGGAACCTTTGGAACCTTTGGAACCCAGGGTGCGCTCGCTGCGCTTCGCGACCCTGGGCTTTGGTCTGCAACCCCTTCGGGGCAGGGCTTTCAGGGTGTCCACAGCGTTGTAAGTTA
>JAKEEV010000638.1 GCA_022616395.1 Planctomycetia bacterium
AAACCCGTCGCTGACGCTTCAGCGCCGAATCAGAGCCGGAAGCGTCAGCGACGGTGTTTCTCTTCGCAACGGAAACGGAGAAAACCCGTCGCTGACGCTTCCGGCTCCGATCACCCTCGCGATAATAGGCCCTTACCTCTGGGAGTTCGGGCACCATGAGCGAACCGCTGGGCGTGGCACTGATTGGTTGTGGGACCGTTGGCGGTGGGGTGGCTCATGTGCTGTTGGCACACGCCGAGCGAGTCGCTCAGCGAGCCGCCCGGCCGATTGCTCTTCGTCGAGTGGTTGTGCGCGATCCGAGCAAGCCGCGTGATCCGCTCATTCCGCGCGACATCATCACGACCGACATCTCCTCCGCGCTTCACGATTCATCCGTCCAGGTGGTTGTGGAACTCATCGGAGGAACGACTGTCGCGAAGAAAGTCGTTCTCGATGCTCTTGCGGCCGGCAAGCATGTCGTCACCGCGAATAAAGCTCTCCTGGCCGATTCCGGCTCGGAAGTTTTTGAAGCAGCACGCAAGGCCGAGCGAACCGTGTGCTTCGAGGCTGCGGTCGCGGGCGGCGTGCCTGTTATTCGCGCGCTTGGAGAAAGTCTCGCGGCCAACCAGGTGACCGCGATTCAAGCGATTCTCAACGGCACCTCGAACTTCATCCTCACGGCGATGGCCGAACGCGGGCTGAGTTACTCATCAGCACTCGCCGAAGCTCAGAAGCTCGGTTATGCCGAAGCAGACCCGACTCTGGATGTGGACGGCAGCGACGCGGCCCACAAGTTAGCGATTCTCGCGCAAATCTCCTTCGGTGTGGCGGCGAAGCCTCACGAAATCGCCCGTCAGGGCATCGACACCATCGACGCGATGGACATCCGCTTCGCCAACGAACTCGGTTACACGATCAAGTTGCTCGCGGAAGCGTGGACCAGCGAAGAAGCGCGGAACGCGGAACGCGGAATGCGGAACAAAAACAACGGACAGGAGCCGTCTTCCGTTCCGAGTTCCGCGCTCCGCGCTCCGCGTTCGGTGGCTTTGCACGTTGCTCCGGTGCTGCTTCGTCACACCGACTTACTCGCACAGGTACGAGGAGCGTACAACGCGGTGTTGGTGTATGGCGATGTGGTGGGTGAAACGCTCTATCAGGGACCGGGAGCGGGTCGAATGCCGACCGCGAGTTCCGTTGTCGCCGATCTCATTGATTTGGGCGTTGGTCGAGCACAGCGCACCTTTGCCGCTGCGCGTTTGTGGAGCCGCGAGGGTCGCGGATTTACTGTGGAACCACCGGAGCGAGTGAGAAGCCGATTTTATCTCCGGCTGCTCGTTGCGGACAAACCCGGCGTGCTGGCAGACATCACTCGGATTCTCGCGGACGAAGAGATCAGCATCTCAAGTTTGGTTCAGCACGAAGCACAGGAAGACGGCAGCGGCGCGCCGGTTCCACTTGTCATCGTGACCCACTACGCCGCCACCGGCCGATTCCGAAAGGCATTGGAAAAAATCAATCGCTTAACCACCACCTCCGCCCCCGCCGTCTTCTTCAGCATGGGGGATTGAGAATCCGCTTTGCGGTCAAAGGCGATGTTGGACCGCATGGGGATACCCCACCCCCCTCGTTTTTGCTCTGACGCATTTTCCCCATGATTTTCAGCGTCCCCTCACTTTGCGGTGCAAAGAGGTGGCCTTTATAGCGAGCATTTGCTGCTTTTCGTAGGGTTTGCTGTGGCCAGGGGTGGCCACAGCAACTCCGCGCTGTTCATCCTCTCACACCACAACAACCAGAAGCGCGGAGAGTCGCAAGAGAGCGACTCGGGGCGCAGTATTGGCCGGGTGGGATACAGAAATGCCTCCCAAAGTCGGCAATCGTCCTCAATTAACAACTGTGACTGATTAGTGAACTTTTGTCAAGTAACTACTCGCGGCTTGGTGCGGTAATGGATTCTGGCATTGAACTTGATTCACCCAGCCGGCTAACGCCGGCGGATCGACAACGCACCGTCGAACCGCCGGCGTTAGCCGGCTGGGTTGCTTCCACTGCCAGAAACGATTACCGCACCCTCGCGGCCTTCCGTGCTCCCAACCAGCCGGTTCCGAAGAGCGTTGAAAAAATCACCGCTTCCCACCCCGCCGCGTTTCAGCGTGGGAGGCGGTTACGACCCCATCATCGCTTCGAGTTGGGCCGCGGAGAGGAACACCCGATAGGGATGACCGGGGAGTTCGGCGAAATCGTAGTGCTGGTAAAACGCTTTCGATGCGTCATCGATGCAATCGAGAATAACCGCGATGAACGCGAACGTCTGCCCCGCATCGAAACAGTCGCGGAGTGCCTGAGCCAGGAGCAACTTGCCCAGCCCTTGCCCTTGCCGATCGGCAGACACACCGAACCACGCGAGAACCGCAACCGGCAACATCCGGCGGGGGAGCTTCTTCGCTACGTCCGCCGGAAGATCGCCGAAATCCACCTGCCCCGTCGCGAGCGTGTAATAGCCCGCGATGACACCGGATTCGTCGAGCAACACTTTCGTGATGGAGAGGTGCTTCTCCTGATTCTGAAGTGCTTTCGTTTTCAGCCAGTCGTCCACATCCGCTTGCCCGCTGGTGAACGCCTTGCGAGGATGCGCCTTCGCCAGCCGCTCCAGGCGAAAGCCATCTGGAAAGCGAACGCTCATGACTCGCCCCGCATGAGCTTACCGAGCTTCTTCTGCGCGGCGGTGAGTTTGGCGGGCGCGCTGAGAGCGGTCCAGAACGCGAGTTGTTCTTCGGGGGTCATCGCGATTGTCTGTTCGGTAGCAGCAGTGACTTCCTTGCGAGCCTGCGCAACGGTGACTTGACGCACATAATCGCTCACACTGATCCCGCGCAACTCCGCCGCGCGCGTCAGAACGCTCTTGCTCTCTTCGTCCAGGCGAACCATCAGCGGACTGGGACTGGCGGCTTTCGCCGCGCCGTTTGTTCGTGTTTTCCCCATCGGAAGCCCTCCTCATTCACATTGTATTGCTAAATGCAATACAATCAAGATCAGTAGCGACGACCAGAGGCTGGAGGCGGAAATGTCGAGGTGGGCTGATTGGGTGAAGCGAGTCGAGGAGCGCGCGGAGCATCCCTTCGTGCCCTGGGTGCTGGGAGCGCTTGCGCTTGTGCTCGCGTGTGTCGGAGCGCTTCCGTATGCCGGCGGGTACAACGATGGCGGGCGACTTGCTACCGCTGAGTCGCTCATAGAGCGCGGAACGCTCGCCATCGACGACTCGGTATACGTCCGCGTGCCACCGGAGTTGCTCGAACGCGGAATCAATCCTTACGCGCCCTATCTGCCGAACATCCACCTTCACGGTACACTCGATAAGGTCCGCATCGACGGCCGATACTACTCCGACAAGCCGCCAGTTCCGAGTGTTCTGCTCGCGGCGGCATATCGCGTGCTCATGTTCATCGGTCTTCCACGACCGAGCGAGCGGCCGGACGTGTTCTGTCGAGTCTCCGCGATCCTCACGTGCGGGTTGAGTTATGCCTTTGCTGTCTGGTGCATGTGGGTGCTTGGTCGCCGCGCGGGGCTAACTCCGAGTTGGCGGTTCGTGTGGCTTGTTGGTTTTGCTCTCGCAACGCTCCTCCCCGCATACACACGCCAAGTGAACTCGGGCATGCCTCAACTGGCCGCGGTCGCGGGCTGGCTCTGATGCTCTCGAAGGTTGCTTCCGCAACTCACCCCGCTTCCCACAACCCCTCCCTGCGGGAGGGGGGACAGAGCACAAGCGAGAGCGGACGAACTCCGTGGGGCACGCTTCTCGCCGCTGGGTGTTTCGCGGGTCTTGGCTATGCGATGGATTTGGGAAGCGGGCCTCCTTTGTTGCTCGCGGCAATGGTTGCCGTTGCACTTCGCACGCGCCGAGTTGTGCCGGTCGCGGTGTTGCTGCTCGGAGCGCTTCCGTGGGTGGTGATGAATCACGCCATCACCTTCGCGGTGGGCCGCGTGTGGGTTCCGCTCGGGATGGTGCCGGAGTATCTGGACTGGCCCGGCAGTCCGTTCGATCCGTCGAACATGACCGGACTTGCTCGACACTCACCAGAGAGCTTCGCGCACTACGCCTACCAGCTCCTGCTCGGTTCACGCGGCTTTTTGATGTTCAATCTGCCTCTGTTGCTCGCGGTGAGTTTCGGCTGGCTTGTCTTCGTGCGCTCAGGAACAGATCGCATCGAGTTAGCGGCACTGGTCGGCTGGTGCGTGGGTGTGTGGATTATCTACACGCTGCTTTCCGACAATCTGGGAGGAGGAAGTCTGTCGGTGAGGTGGTTCGTGCCTCTTGTGGTGCCGGGGTTCTGGTTCCTCGCTCGACTGCTCGCGGAGCGGAGAAGTTTCCGCGCGGACTTCGTCATCCTCGCGTGTGGCGGGCTTGTGCTTGCATATCCGATGTGGGAACTCGGTCCGTGGCTCTCCAGCCCGATTCCTCACCACTTTGAAGTCATGCGCATCGCGGTGCTGGCGTGGGCCGCGGTTCGCATGCTGTTCGTCGTGCGGTGGATTGTTCGCAAGCGCGGAGAGTAACGGTCTCGCTTGCGTCATTTTCCTCCTCTCGCTATCTTCCGCGATCTCGCGGAGTGCGCGAATGGGTAAGTGGGCGGATCATCCTTCAATCGCGTGGGTACTGGCGGCGAGCGCGTTTGCGTTCGCCGCACTCAGTGCGCGGCCGTCCGCGTCTTCGTGGAATGACGGCAGTCGGCTCGCGTCAGTCGAAGCTCTCGTTGAACGCAACACCTTCTGCATTGACGGCACGATGTTCCTTGAACCGAAAGCCGAACACTTCGAACGCGGAACTCCTCCCTACGATCCCACCAACCCCGCACTCAGACGTGGAACGCTCGACAAGCTGTTCATCGATGGCCGCTACTACTCCGACAAGCCTCCTCTGGTCAGCGTTCCTCTCGCGGGCGCGTATCGCGCGCTGATGGTGTTCGGTTTGCCCAAGCCGAGCGACCGACCAGACGTGTTCGCGTGGGTTATCACAGTTCTGTTGTGCGGAACTGGCTATTCGGTCGCTGTTGGCTGCATGTGGACGATTGGTAAGCGCGTTGGATTAAGTCCCGGCTGGCGGCTGGTGTGGCTGGGCGCGTTCGCGCTGGCGACCGTCCTTCCGGCTTACACGCGCAGCGCGAACAACCATATCGCGCAGCTCGGCGCGGTCGCGGCGATCTGCGTACTGTTGTGTCGAATCGCCGATTCCGCACGCGAAGGCCGAACCGCGTGGCTTTCTCTTCTGGCCGCAGGGTTCATCACGGGATTCGCGTACAACCTCGACTTCGGCGTCGGCCCACCGCTTGTGCTCGCGGTAATCGTGATCGTCGCGCTGCGCACGCGACGAGCGTTTCCCGCCCTGGTGTGCGCGCTCGCGATGGCTCCGTGTGTCGTTGCGGGGCACGCAATCAACTTTGCCATTGGAGGCGACTGGCTTCGCCCTCTGAACATGCACCCCGAATACCTCGCGTGGCCCGGAAGCCCGTTCAACACCACCATGACCGGCGTTCTCCGCCCGCGACCGGTCGCGCAGTTCCTCTACACGCTCGATCTGCTCTTCGGCAAGAAAGGCTTCCTCACTCACAACCTTCCGCTGTTGCTCGCGGTCACCGCGGGCGTGCTTGTGTTGAGGCGCGGAACGTCTCTTAACGAGCCGCGACCGCAAGGGAGCCGGCCACTGGAACCGCTCCCTTGCGGTCGCGGCTCGTTGGGTGGTCGCGGCGCTGATTACCGCACCGAACTGCTTCTTCTCATCGCGTGGTGCGTGGTCGGCTGGCTGATGTATGGCGTGCTGTCGAAGAATCACGGTGGCGGGTGCGTGTCGATCCGGTGGTTCGTGCCGTTCCTCGTTCCGGGCTTCTGGCTGTTGACAAAAGTGCTGAAGGAACGCCCGGAGTTCCGTCGCGACTTTCTTCTTCTCTCCGCGTGGGGGCTTGCTCTGTC
>JAKEEV010000071.1 GCA_022616395.1 Planctomycetia bacterium
AGAGATGAAGCACGACGACACCATCATCTCGCTGAAGCAAGGCACCATCGGTCCAAAGACGTTCACCATCGTCGCTGGGCCGTGCTCGGTCGAGAGCGAAGCGACAATGCTCAAGACCGCGGAGTATCTGGTCAGTCGCGGGGTGAAGTTCCTCCGGGCCGGCGCGTTCAAACCGCGAACAAGCCCCTACAGCTTCCAGGGCATGGGCATTGAGGGGCTGAAGATTCTCGCGAAGTGTCGCGAGCGCACTGGAATCGCCATTGTCACGGAGTTGATGGACACGGAGTTCGCAAGCGCTGTGGAGGAGTCCGCGGACATCATTCAGATCGGCACGCGGAACATGCAGAACTTCTCGCTCTTGAAGCGAGTGGGCAAGTGCCGCAAGCCGGTGCTTCTCAAACGCGGAATGAGCGCCACTCTGGAAGAATGGCTGATGGCGGCGGAGTATGTACTTGCTGGCGGCAATTACGATGTGATTCTGTGCGAACGCGGAGTGCGGACGTTCTCCGACCACAGCCGCAACACGCTTGACCTCTCGGTGATTCCGCCAGCGAAGTCCGCGTGTCACTTGCCGATCTTCGTGGACCCCAGCCACGGCACCGGCAAGCGTGCGTACGTGCCCGCGATGTCTCTTGCGGCACTGGCGGCCGGTGCGGATGGCTTATTGGTGGAAGCACACCCCGAACCCGACCACGCCATGTCAGACGGAGCACAAACGCTCGACTTCACCGCCTTCGAAACGCTCCTCGCGCGCCTCAAGATGCTCGCTCCGGCAATGGGAAGGACGATGTGAGAGGAGATTGCCATGCCCGCCCAGGATTCGATTCACGACGCGGTCGTCAATGCTCTTCAAACCGAAGGCTGGAGGATCACGGACGATCCGCTGACGGTAGAGTTCGGCGATGTGTACCTCTTCATTGACCTCGGCGCGACGACATCCCTAACTGCGGAACGTGGAGGAGAGAAGATCGCTGTCGAGATCAAAAGTTTCCTTGGCAAATCCAAAGTCGCGGACCTCCAGCAAGCCGTCGGTCAGTACGCCGTGTATCGCAGTTTCTTGCGGCAAGTGGAACCGGAACGAGCAATCTACCTGGCGGTATCGCTGGAAGTATACAATCAGGTGTTTCTCCCGCCGACGGGAGAACTCGTTCGGTCGGATGTGGGAATTCAACTCATCGTGATTGATGTGGACGAAGAGGAGGTTGTGTCATGGGTGCGGTGATAACTTACGCCGAGACCGTGCGGCAAATAATGGATCGTGTGGCAAGTCACCTCAAGCGAATCCCAAAACCTGGTGTCGAGACACACCTGATCGCGGATGCAGACCAGGGAATCTACCTGCTTCAACGAGTCGGCTGGCACGAAAAGAAACGGGTGAACAACATCGTGCTGTTCGCTCGCATCAGGGACGGAAAAATCTGGATCGAAGAGGATAATACCGACCTGCCTTTGGCGGACGAACTCGTGCGAGCCGGCATCCCGAAGGAAGACATTGTGCTGGGCTTCCAGCCACCGGAACGCCGGCACCTCACAGAGTTCGCAGTCGCATGAACTGATCTCAGACGGCGCGCAAACGCTCGACTTCGCCGCCTTTGAAACGCTCCTCGCACGCCTGAAGACGCTCGCCCCCGCGCTGGGCCGGACGATGGAACAAGGCTGCTTCCGTCGCAGGTGGGGAAATTGTCCGATTGGGTCGTCGGCTTACAGCCTTTGTGGATCGGAAT
Source organism: Planctomycetia bacterium (assembly GCA_022616395.1). Taxonomy (GTDB): domain Bacteria; phylum Planctomycetota; class Planctomycetia; order Gemmatales; family Gemmataceae; genus Gemmata. The sequence goes on from JAKEEV010000071.1 coordinate 1,725, forward strand.
ACGAACTCCCCAAATTCGCAGTTGTTGGTGCAAGTCGCTATTCGGACTCCCTCACAGTGAGCATGGGGAATTGCTTTTTCAACATTTCGATTCCTTTTTTGCTCACCTTCGTTTCTGCAACATCAAGATGTTCCAGTTTGCGGCATTCCTTGAGATGCAGAAGCCCCGCGTCGGTGATATTGCAACCGGTCAACATCAGGACATTCAGCGAAAGTAATGTCGAGAGCTTTGACAGGCCGGCATCGGTCACAGCCGTCACGGACAAATCCAGTGCTTTCAGCTTTTGTCCCATGAGTGCCTGGACGCCAGTGTCAGTGATTTTCGTTCCACCGACACGCAAACGAGTCAACTCTTGGCATTGGTTAATTACTTTCACAGTCTGGTCGTTTGCCGGGGAATCAGAGAGATCAAGTTCGCGTAGCCGGGTCAGTCGTGCAATCGAATCAAGTCCCTCGTAAGTAATCTTGTCGCATCCCTTGATCCACAAGACTTCGAGTGAAGTCATCGAATTGAGGTGTTTCAGTCCTGCGTTGGTGATGGGTCCATTGGTCAAGCGCAGCGCGTAGATATTCTTGATTCCATTCAGTTCCGACAAGAGGGTATCAGTCGCTTGCTCACCGACCGCTTTGATCGCGTATTCTCGATTCTCCAATTCAACCGTTACACCCCGTTTGCGAATTGCCTCGATTCGCGCCTTCACCTGCTCTTCGGACAAAGTCGGTGGAGGTGGCTGAGGAGATACGGGCGGTTTCGGTTCGCCTGGTTGCGGTGCGGCTGGTTGTTTGTCTGGTGTCGGCGGAGGATCTGCCTTCTTCTCGCAACCGAGAAAGCCCAGCGCGACTAAGAGCGCAACGGAGGCAGAGAGGCGAGCGTTCATTGTGCGTCCTCGTGAATCGTCGGTGTGCAATCCTGCGGAAAACGGCCCCATTGAAACAGAAAAACCGGAGGCCCGAAAGCCTCCGGTTCGTGGTTGCGTCAACTCGGCGGGCTGACGCCACGCCGGTCGCCTGACGGGTTACCTCTTCTTGCCGTCGTCCTTCTTGGGGAGGTCGGCGAGTTCCTCGCGGACGGCCGCGTAGTGGCTAAACTCCATCGAGAAGCTTGCGGTGCCCGCCGTGGCGCTGCGAAGGTCACTGGTGTAACCGAAGAGGTTCGCCAGCGGAATCTTCGCCATCACTTGAGCGATTCCCTTGTCCTCGCTCGTCTCTTCGATCAGTCCACGCCGACGGTTGATGTCGCCTGAAATCGATCCCTGATACTGCTTCGGCGAAATCACCACCACCTTCATGATCGGCTCAAGCAGCGTGATACCCGCGCGGCCCTCCGCGTCGCGGAACGCTTCAAGCGCACACAGGTAGAACGCGTCCTGAGACGAGTCCACATCGTGATACTTACCGAAGTGCAACTCGAACTCCAGGTCCACGAACGGGAACGGATACTTGTAACCCTTCTTCGAGCCTTCGCGGAGTCCTTCCTCCACGCTGGGGATGTACTCCTTCGGAATCGCCCCCTGCTTGATCGCGTTCACGAAGTACACGTTGTTCGGGTCCGGCTTCACCTTGGGGTCTTTGAGTTCCTCGATCTCCTTGAGTTTCTCCTCGATGTCGTCTGGAGTCAGCGGACGGTACTTCACGTTGATGACCGCGAACTTTCCTCGGCCACCGGTTTGCTTCACGAACTTGTATTCCAGGTCCACCGGGCGGGCGAATGTTTGCCGGTAAGCCACTCGCGGCTTGCCGAGCTGAATCGCCGGGTCGCCTTGAGGCAAGTTAATCGCGCGCCGGAGCTTCTCCAGAGACACTTCCAGGTGCAATTCGCCCATCCCGGAGAGGATCAGTTCCTTTGTCTCCTCGTCGCTGTGCCGCTTGAGCGTCGGGTCATCTCGAACCAGTCGGCTGAGGGCATCGCTCAGCTTGTCGCTATCGACGGTCTTGGCAGAAAGCAACGACGCGGAGATCACCGGCTTGGGGAACACGATCGATTCGAGAGCGATCGGATGATCCCCGTCACAGAGCGTCTGGCCCGTGAACGTCTGCTTCAGACCGATGGCCGCGACGATGTCGCCGGGACCGGCCGAAGGGAGTTCAATCCGCTTGTCGCCCATCATGCGGAAGAAGCGGGCGATGCGTTCGGTCTTGTTGATCGTGGTGTTCAAGTACGTGCCGCCCGGCTTGAGTTCGCCGGAGTACACGCGGATGTACACCAGGTCGCCGGTACTCTCGGCAACGGTCTTGAACGCCAGCGCCGCGAGCGGTTCCTTGACATCCGGCCGGCGCGTGAGAGCATCCTTGGTCTTCGGATGCAAGCCCTCAACCGGCGGGCGATCAAGCGGACTGGGCAAACAGTCCACGACGAGGTCGAGCAACTGTTGCACACCCTGATACATCTTCGCGGAGCCGCAATGCACGGGCGTAAAGAGTCCGTCGAGCGTCCCCTTGCGAAGCGCCTTGCGAATGAGATCGTCCGGCACGTCCTGACCTTCGAGCACAAGCTCCGTCACTTCGTCAGAAGCGGCCGAAACGACATCGAGCAACTCTTCTCGTCTCTTTGCGGCTTCCGCTCGATACTTCTCCGGAATGTCGTTGAGGAAGAAGTTGCGAAAAGTCTTGTCCGCGGCATCGCGAGTGATGAACTTCATGCGGATGAGGTCGATGATCCCTTCAAAGGCGCTATCCTGGCCCGCGGGGATGGTCACCACGCAAGGCGTACTGAGCAACTTCTCCTTGATCTGCTTGACGCAGGCCCAGAAGTCCGCTCCCATGCGGTCGAGTTTGTTGACGTAAGCAACACGCGGCACCTTGTACTTGTTCGCTTGCCGCCAGACCGTTTCGCTTTGCACTTCGACACCGCCAACAGCGCAAAACACGCCCACCGCGCCGTCAAGGACGCGCAGACTGCGCTCGACTTCAGCCGTGAAGTCGACGTGGCCGGGGGTGTCGATGATGTTGATGGCGACTTCGTTCCCTTCGCGGTCGGCCCAGTCTACCGAGACCGCCGCGGAGTTGATCGTGATCCCCTTTTGCCGCTCCAGCGGGTCGAAGTCCGTGGTGGTGTTCCCCTCGTCAACGTCCCCGACCTTGTGCTTGGTGCCGCTGTAGTAGAGGATCCGCTCCGTCGTGGTGGTTTTGCCAGCGTCCACGTGAGCCATGATCCCGATATTGCGTACTTTGTCGAGCATCGTCTTTGCGGCCGGGGGTAAGAACCGGCTCCTTCCTAATTGGGAAACGGAAACGCACTGCCCACTGTGGGCAGCACGAGTTAGACGCCACGGAGAGGGAATGGGTTCGTGACTTCAGAACCCTTCCCGCCTCCTGTCGGGCCTGTGGCCGGGGAAGGGCGTCAGCAGAAAGCAATATTATATCGTAGTCCAGAACAACGAGTCGTCTACCCTACTCGCGTGAAGGGCGTGTGAAGACCCGCGTTTTTGAAAGTCGCGGTTGCTCTACTCGGTGTCTTCGGAATCCGCTGTGGTATTCTGAATAACCGACTGCGAAGGACGAATGAAGTTCGGGAATTTGGGTTGGCTGCGAGGAATCGCATGTTCCGCATCAAGACGGTGTTCGTCGCGATGATGTTGCTGCGGTTGCGGCTGGTGATTGCGCCGCTCATGTTATTCACGGCTCGGTCGTGGCGCGGACGAGTAGAAGGGACGTTCGCCGTTGTCGTCGGCGCGATCATCTTTGGCGGGTTGATCTACCTCGGTTCGCTCGCGTTCGAGACGGCAACTCCGGTTGTGGCTCGCACCGTGGCTCTGGTCGGGCTGGTGCTCTTCCTTCCGATGTGTTTTCTGGCCGCAGGGCTTGCTCGCAAGTGTCACTTCGGAGAAGGAGCAGTCGGCTCGCACTTCCTGAAGGCCGAACCGTCTCAGGACTCGCTCGGCTGGGCCGATGTCGAGGACGATTACCTCTGGCTCATTGTGCAACTCATCACGCGGCTTGACTGGCGAATTCCTTCCGCTGAAGCACGAGACACACGTGATTGCATTCGCGAACTCGTGGACGCGATTCGCGTTCACCCGGATTACCACTGCTTCGGCCGCATCACTGACTCAATGAGTTGGGGGCTGTTTCGCGGGGAACTCGACCCGCACCACTGTTACAGCTATCTACCGCAAGAGCGTGAACCGAACGAGAAGTTCGGGCTGCTCGTGTTCCTCCACGGCCACGGAACGAATTACCTGATTCTGCTGCACGCGCTCAGGTCGCTGTGCGACCGACAGCGACTCATCCTCATCGCTCCATCGTTCGGATACGGCAACTGGGAATCAACCGACAGCGTCGAGGCCGTGGAGCGTGCCACGCGATTTGGTTTAGCCGCGTTTGACGCGGACCCGGCTCGCGTGTTCCTCGCGGGGATCTCGCAAGGCGGAGCCGGAGTCAGTCGAGCCGCGGAGGCGTATCCCGACCGCTTCGCGGGGCTAATCTTCATCTCTTCAACGATGGAAACAAGCGTGATCGGTTCGCAGGCGTTCGCTGAAGGCTGGAAGGGCCGCCCGGTGCTTGTGATTCAGGGCGACCGAGACCGATTCGTGCGTCCGGAGACCGTGAACGCGGCGGTTCATCGCCTGGAAGCAGACGAAGTGAAAGTGACCTATCACCGCGACCCCGAAGGCGGCCACTTCCTGTTCTTCGCGAA
>JAKEEV010000639.1 GCA_022616395.1 Planctomycetia bacterium
CAAGGGTTCTTGCGCGGAGCGAGGGCGTTTTGGGGCTGAAATCAGACTCTCGACTCGCGAGAAACCTCGGTTTTCCAGCGGTTCGACCCGTGAACGGTTACCCGGAGTTGGGCGTCCAGAACAATCTTGACTGATAAATGAACACTTGTCAATCAACTATTCATTAGATCACTCCTCGCTCGCCAAACTCCCAACACGGCAAGGAACCCGCTGAAAACGCTCTCGTTTGGTGTTCCGCGGTTGGTGATTCGTGTTTAGGATGTCAGATCGAGCGATCACTTTCAGTTCCCCGCCAGGGGTGAGGAAGCCTAATGACTCGTTACTTCGCGATCCTTGTTCTGCTTGTCTTCGCTCCGGTGTGTACCGCCGCGGAGACGAAGTCGTTTCCCGAAGCCAAGCACGACAAGGGAGAGTTGAAGTACATCGAGAAAGTGCCGGTGCTGGTCGTTCGCGGAAAGCCCGCCGAGATGGGAGAGCAGTTCGGCAAACTCGGCATCGACAACTCGCCTGATCTTGGCGCATTGCACGCGCAGTTTCTCAAAGATTCTGGCCAGGAGAAGAGCTACCCGGTCATCAAGGTGATGTCGAAGGCGCTCAAGGCGAACTTCCCGGCTCATCTCACCACCGAGATCGAGACCGCGGCGAAGATTTCCGGTCGCGAGGAGTCGCTGTTGCTGTTCGCCAACACCGTTGCGGACCTCACAAGCGGCCTGGGCTGTTCAACAATCGTCGTGGAGAAGGGGCGGAGCAAGACAGGGAAGCCTCTATTCGGTCGCAACTTCGACTGGTTGCCCACAAAGGGCATCACGGAACACACGCTGGTTGTGGTCTACAAGGGAGAAGGGAAGCGGGCGTTCGCAGCAATCACTGTGACTCCGATTTCTGGCGTTATCAGCGGCATGAACGACGCGGGGTTGTGCCTGACGATCAACGAGATTCGCATCAAGCAGAGCAAGGACAAGTCCGAGTTCAACTGGAAGGGCATTCCGCTACTTCTTGCGTTCCGGAGAGTGCTGGAAGAATGCAGCA
>JAKEEV010000640.1 GCA_022616395.1 Planctomycetia bacterium
AGGTTGTTATCGCTCAAGTCGAAGTCTTCCACGGTCTGCAAAGCGGCAGACGACACAAGTGGCTTGAGCGACTCTGCCATGAGGCGGTTGCTTGCGAGATGGAGTTTCTTCAAGCGCGGAGGGTTGGCATGGGTGGCCAGCGCGCTGGCCATCGTTCCACTCCCGCGGGCGTCGCTCCGCACACTCAACGCCGTGAGTTGACGGAACACCCGGCTGCGCGCCACCGCTGTGATTGCGGCCTGAGTGGTCATCTCCGAACCGAGGTGCAATTCTCTCAACCGCGTCAGATGCGGCGAAGCGAGAAGCCTCTGCACGGTCTGTGCGCTGGCCCCCTGCGCAAGCGAAAGCGAAGTCAGCCGCTCCAGGTGTGGACAAGCGGCGAGTTCGCGGATGTTTGCGATTGGGATAACGTCCAGTTCGAGCGATTCGATGGGATACCGCGCGAAGAGTTCGTCCGCGTGAGCAACGAACGCCGCGTTGTCGGCCCAAATCGCGGCGGGGAACCCGCGGCGAAATGGCTCCGACGTCCACGAGATCCCGTCGGGCAGTTCCAGTTCGTGTGTCCACGCCGGGTTGGGTAACTTCTCGCGTTCGTGGTGCCGCGCGCGCACCCAGCGCGGGTCGTACTCCGGCAGCCGACTTAATTCTACGTGCGAGCGAATAACGATTGCCTGCTCTGGATCGCCAGCTTCTTCCAGAGCGTCCGCGTACACCAGCCGCAGCGTGTCGTCATCCGGACTGTCGAGCACGGCACGGTAAAGAGCTTCACGGTCGGTCATGGTGAGTTGGCTCGGCGTGGCTTTACGCCGAGACGTTCGCTCTTAACGAGCCGCGACCGCAAGGGAGCGGGCAAGGCAAACCGCTCCCTTGCGGTCGCGGCTCGTTTGTAGCAATCTTGGCGGGCTGACGCCGCGCCGTTCGCCTATCAGAGGCTCACTCGGTCACCGAATCGCTCCACGAGAGCAGCGCGGGCCTTTGAGCTGAACGATCGGCGTTCGACCGGTCGCAGGTCAAGCCGCAGCAGGTTCTCCAGGTGTGGCGATTCGGCCAGCGCGATTGCGCCCGCGTTGCCGATGTCCGCTCCGCGCAGGTCAAGTTCGTGTAAGCCTGCCAGCGAACTCGACTTCGCCAGTGTCGCGGCTCCGATGTCGCCCACGGGATTGTACGCGAGATTCAGCACGCGCAAGCCCCGGAAACCGCCACACGAGCCGATCAACTTCACCGCGACCGGGCCGAGCCGGTTGGTGGACAGATCGAGCATCCGCAACCCAGCCAGTCCGCTGGCTTCCGTGAGAGACTTGATACCCGGCACGCCGGGATTCGTCTTGCAAAGATTCAACACACGCAGTCCGCGAACGCTTCCGCTTTTGGCAAGCGCCTGCACGCCATCGACACCAAGCGGGTTATCGCTGATGTCCAGATATTCAATCGCGCTCATCACCGAAAGCGCGAAGAGGTGGGCAGCATCATCGCGACCGATTCGGTTATTCGGAAGCGACAGTCGAGAGAGGGCTGTAGGTTCGCGGGCCGCGGCCAGTGCATCCACCAATAACGCTGAAGGGATCGCGTTGGACCGCAATTCCAAAACTCGCAATCGCTCGAACAGCGGAGAAGCCGCAAGCGCGGTTAACCCCTCGGCGGTGACTCCATCGAACTCGAACTCCAACTCGGTGATGTTGGTCGCGAAGGGCGAATCGGTCAGTTGCGCGATGCTGGCGGACCCGAGCCAGCCGACCGACACTTCAAGCCGATCCAGACGGGCCAGATGCGGCCAGTCGGCCAGGACATCGAAATCCGGTCGCGTGCGCGCGTCCATACTTAGCGCTTGAATGGGAGCGCATTCAAAGATTGCTTCACCACCGGAAACGAACGCTTCCAGCGAAAGCACGCCGACCTTCCACGGAAACCCGCGGCGAAACTCGAACCGGTGCCAGCCGTATCCCGCGGGGAGATTGGGAAGCGTGTTGGTTTGACACCAGCCGGTCGCGGCGTCCGGGTCGAACTGGCGAGCCTTCACCCAGAGTGGATCGTAGATCGGCACTTGCGAAAGCGCGATCTGCGCGCGGATGAAGTGGGCGCGGTCGGAGTCGCCCGCTTCTTCAATGAGATCGGCGAACGCCAGACGCGGGGTGTCCTCGTCCGGGTACGCGCAGATGGCCCGATAGAGTGCGTCATGCGAACTGGTCATCACATTGGCGCATGGACGTGCGCCGAATCCTCGTGGTGAAGTTAGTTCACCCGCGCAGTCTACGCGGGCGATGTAGGTCGCGCCTATGCCAGTGGCGGCGCGAGAAATGCGGAACGCGGAATTCGGAATGCGGAATGAAAGACAACCCTCCTCACATAAAGATGCGGTCGCCGAACTTCTTGCGGAGCTTCCGCCGCACGCTGTCGCTGATCTTCACCTTGGAGGAGGACGAGTGGATGACCAAGTCAATGAGTTTGTCGGCGAAGGGTGCCTTGATGAGCGCTTCCGCGCCGGCATCGCCGACTTCGCAGTGCATGAGGTCCAGTTCCACCAGGTTCGTCAGATACGGAGACTCCGCCAGAGCAATCGTTCCCTTGTCGCCGAGCGGATTGGTTTCCAGGTCGAGCACCTGAAGATTCGCGAGGTGAGGAGAAGCCGCCAGATGCTTCACCGCGACCGGGCCGAGGGAATTCAGCCTCAGAGCCAGGCGCCGAAGGTTGCCGAACCCAGCGCACTCCGCGATGGCCTTCACTCCTTGCACGCCGGGGCTGGTCTTGTGCAGCGTGAGCGATTCCAGACTGTTTACCAGCGGTGATTCACACAGCGCGCGGACATTCTCCTCTCGCAAGTTCTGGCCGCTCAGGTCGAACTCTTTCAGCCCGCATAGCAGTGGGGCGTTGAAGATTTCAATGTTGGTGAAGTGCATCGTCGATCCTTCTTCCACGATGAAACTGCGCAACCGGTGCGGCACGCGGACGGCGTTAATTCCCGCCGCAAGCGCGGTCCAGGACACAGTGCAGTTGTCGAATCGCAGCGATTCGAGCTGACCGATGAGCGGTTGCCGGAAGATCGCAGGAACCGCGAGCGGTTCCACGTTCGCGTACTCGAACGCCAGTCCGGTGAGGTTGGGGATATGTGGCGACTTCTGAAGCTTCTGGATCGCGGAGCGTTGCAATCGGGTTAGCGAGAATAGCAGTTGCTTCATTCGCGACAAATGTGGAGACGCAAGGAGCGGAGTCAGGTCGAAGGGCGATTGATAGACTTCCGGGTCCGCGTGTATTTCCAGAGCTTGAAGCGGAATCGCCTTCGCGAGCCGGTCAGCGTGCGCAAGGAACGGCTCAAGTGTTGTCGTTGACACTTGCCACGGGAACCCACGACGAAATGCTGTCAGAGGCGGCCACTCCAACCCATCCGCCAGTTTGGGGGCGAGTTTCTCGAATTTGTTGCCGGTGATCGCGTCGCGATCCTCGTGCCACTCCCGCACCCAGAGCGGGTCCCACTCCGGCACTTTGGCTAACTCAATCTGCTTGCGAATGAACTTGGCGTACTTCGCGTCTTTGTGTTCTTCCAGATAATCGGCGAACATCAGACGAGGCGTATCTTCGTCCGGGTGAGCCAGAATCGCTGAATAGAGTGCTTCGCGGTCGTTCATGGGCAAATCCTCGCGTGTGGTTTGCTATAGAATAGAGTGAGTCCGCGGTCGCGGAGTGCGATTGCGACACCGTTTCATTGAGAGAAGTCTTCTGTGCCTGCCAGTTGTGCCGTTGGTTTGTGTTTGCCCCACTCACTCGCGCTCTTCGCGTCCGGCGAGACCGAATCCAGCACAACGCTGCTCCTCGTCGGACTTATCGCAATTCCGTTGCTTGTGGCGATCAACGGCTTTTTCGTCGGCGCCGAGTTCGCGCTGGTTGCGATTCGCAAAACGCGCGTCGAGGAGCTGGTGAACCAGGGCGTACCGGGCGCTGAGTCTCTCATGCACGCGATCACCGACCTCAACCGCAGCGTGGCCGCGTGTCAGTTAGGAATCACGGTCGCCAGCCTCGCGCTTGGCTTCGTGAGCGAGCCGGCTATTCACCGACTCATTCACCCGTTGCTCAGTGGGTTGCCGGGTGAGTGGTCGCGTGTGATGTCCATTCTTATCACACTCACCCTCATCACTTACATGCACGTTGTCTTCGGCGAACAGATGCCGAAGATCGCGGCTCTTCAGGGGAGCGAACGGGTCGGGCTGTTGGTCGCGAAGCCGGTGAACGTGTTCGCACGCACGACGGGAGCGCTCATTCGGCTGATGAACGGCTCAAGCGCGTGGTTCCTTCGCCGACTCGGATACCGAGCCACCGGCGAAGAGGGTGAAGTTCACTCGGTGGACGAACTGAGGCTGTTAGTCGAAGATACCGAGGAGGCTGGGCTACTTGACCCCGATCAGGCGGAGTTCGTTCTGAACGTATTCGCTCTCACCGACAAGATCGTGCGCGATTGCATGGTTCCACGCGACAAGATGGCCGCGCTGGAAGTGACCACGCCACCCGACAAGGTTCTCGAAGTCGCCCGGCTCGGTGCTCACACGCGCATGCCGGTTTACGAAGGCAACCTGGATAACATCGTCGGCATCGTGAACACGAAGGACTTGTTCTTCCTCTTCAGTACCTCCGGCGCGGTGGTTCTCGAAGACGCGCTCTACCCCGCGACGTTTCTTGACCCAGACGAACCTGTCGCGAACGCCTTCCGACTGTTCCGCAAGTCGCACCGACCAATGGCAATCGTTCGCGACAAGGACGGCAAGGTACTCGGTCTGCTGACGCTCGAAGACGTGCTCGAAGAGATCGTTGGCGACATCGAAGACGAGCATGACGTTCCAGTGCCGAAACTCAAACTCGCGCGCAAACGCACGGGGCTAACCGGCAAGTCCGGCCCACAAGCTGGCCTCAAACCGCGCCCAGCCGAACCACGCGACAAACCAAGCGGAAGTTAATACGCAAAGGGTAATGGCCACAAAAAAGCACAAGAGGCACAAAAGAAAACAGCAGAGGAATACAGAAGATTGAGTTCAGATCATCTCTATTCTTGTCTTCTATTTTGTGCCTCTTGTGC
>JAKEEV010000641.1 GCA_022616395.1 Planctomycetia bacterium
ACCTTCGTGGAGCTGGGGCTTCTCGCGTATGACGGTGGGATGTGGATTCCCACACCGCTGGGCCTGGAACGCTCGGATGTGCTCGGTCCGTGGTTCTTCTCCGAGCGCGTGCGGGCGCTCATGTCGGAGTACCAGCCGAAATGAATCTCTCCATTCTTTATCGCGGGCCGCTATCGAGTTGCAACTACGCGTGCGACTACTGCCCGTTCGCAAAACACACCGAGACGCCAGACGAACTGGCCCACGACCGCGCCTGCCTGGAAAAGTTTGTTGATTGGATGGGAAGTCGCACCGCGGACAGCAGTGGCGTGCTGTTCACGCCCTGGGGAGAAGCACTTGTTCGCAAGTGGTATCAGTCTGCACTCGCGACACTCACCCGGATGCCGAATGTGACGAAAGGCGCGATTCAGACGAACCTCTCGTGCAAGCTCGACTGGGTGGAAGAGTGCGACAAGACGAAACTCGCTCTGTGGTGTACCTTCCACCCGTCGGAAACAACTCGCGACCGCTTCCTGGCGAAGTGCCGCGAGTTGCTTGAGCGCGGCGTGCGGTTCAGCGTGGGTGTGGTCGGGCTGAAGGAACACTTGTCGGAGATCGAAGCGCTTCGCCGCGAACTGCCCGCCGATGTGTACCTGTGGGTGAACGCGTTCAAGCGCGAACCGGATTACTATTCGCCGGAGATGGTCGAAAACCTGACGCGAGTCGATCCACTATTCCCCTTCAACAACCAGTATCACGCCAGCCGCGGAGAGTCGTGCCGGACCGGAGCGAGTGTCATCTCGGTGGACGGAGACGGCACCGTGCGCCGGTGTCACTTCATCAAGGAGCCGATTGGCAACATCTACTCGCCGGACTTTGAAGAGTGCCTCCGCGAGCGGCCATGCACCAACGACACGTGCGGCTGTCACATCGGCTACGTTCATCTGGATCGACTGAAGCTTTATGAAGTTTTCGGGTCGGGCGTGTTGGAACGCATTCCGCTTGGCTACCGTTAATCGCCGGAGGGTAGATATGCGCGACGTATTCGAGAAGGCACTTCAGGCCAACCCCGACGACCTCGCGGGCTGGTGCGCCTACGCAGACTATCTGGTGGAGCAGGACGACCCGCGCGGCGAGTTCATGCAAACTCAAATCGCGCTCGAAGACGAATCGCTCTCGAAAGATGAACGCGACGTGCTCAAGAAGAAGGAACGGGCGTTGCTGAAGAAGCACCGGACCGAATGGCTCGGCGAACTCGCCCCGCTCGTTCTGGAGGATGCCACCCCTTCCCGGCCAGCTAATGTTGCTGCAGGGTTCACTCGCGGGTGGCTCACGGAACTGAGTTTCAAGCGGTTGAGCGTGAACGAGGCGCGAGCGCTCGCCCGCACGCCGGAAGCCAAGATGCTCAGCCGGTTGTTCATCGAGGACACGGCCGACGAAGTATCGGGCGAGGGACCGGGCGGAGACGACGAGACGGTGTACGAACCCGGACCCGACGTACCGGCGGACATCGATGAGTACGACTCGCCATCTCTTTACGCCCTCACCTGGGTGCCGCATCTGGCGGGCATCCGCGTCTTCCGGCTGGGCAATGGCAACGGGGAGATGGCACACGAACTGATCAAGCGAATGCCGCGGTTGGAAGAGTTGCATCTTTACGCGCATCGCGTGTTTGCCGAAATCATCTTCGCCTACCCGATACCTCAACTGCGTGTTCTCCACTACGATCACGCCAGTTATTACCCGCTAGAAGTGCTGGCCACGAATCCTACCCTCGGCAACCTCACGTCCATCTCTTGCCATCCACACGCACAGCGACCGGGCGACTCAGACGCCTACATTCGGCTCGATCAACTCCGTGCGATCTGCCGGTCACCACACTTGCGGAAACTCAGTCACCTGCAACTACTGCTCACCGATTTCGGGGACGCGGGGATCGAGGAAATCATCACTTCTGGCATGTTGAAGCAAATCCGGGAACTCAATCTGAGCTACGGCTGCGTCACCGACGCTGGGGCCGCTCTGCTCGCCGAGTGCCCGGACCTGAAGAACCTGACCCAGCTTGACCTCAGCCAGAACGCGCTCGGAGACGCGGGTATCAAGGCACTGCAATCGACAGGCGTGAGCGTGAACACCACCGCGCAGCACGGCGAACATCCAAAGCGGATGGGCGAGCGCGGTTGGCTGGAATATCTCTCTTACGGCGACATGGAATAGCATTCTTTCTCCAAGGAGAACTGCCCAATGCGGACGTTTCAGTTG
>JAKEEV010000642.1 GCA_022616395.1 Planctomycetia bacterium
CTCACGCCCCCACGACATACGGCAACACGTAAGGCCCCTTGGGGATGACCGCGAGCGTTGCATTCGGGCCATACTCGGCAAGCGAATCGGCGACTGCCTTCTCCACACTCTCCGCTGGTTCCACGTGACACTGACGGAGTGTGTCCGCGTTCAAGCCGTGAGAAATGACTTTGACGTGGCAGTGGTCCAGAACCTTCTGGAACATGACCAACTGCCATTCGTCCATCTCGCAGATGTCGGGGTGAATTGAACGGGTGGAGCCGTGGGAAAGTTCGCCAACTCGTCGAGATGCCACTGATCCATCACTCTTCAATTCGGCCACGGCCCCACCCGTCGTGTTGTATCGACCGTTCACGCGGTAGTCTTCCAATAGCGCGCGGAACTCCGGGCTGCCGAGTCCTTCGGTCAGGCTCGCGGCCAACACGATAGTACCGCCTTGCTTGACGATAGGAAGCGCGCCGGTGAGACCCTTCACCGCCTGATACCAGGTTGTGTCAAGCGGATACCCAGCGCAGCTCGTCACCACCACGTCTGCTGGTTTTGGAACACCAGCCTTCACGACTTCGCGACAGAACTTCACGCCCTCTTCCCACGCGCGGATCATGTCTCCGGCCCACAAGCCCGTCACGCGACGCTTGCCATCGATGCACACGTTCACGATGAAGTCGCAACCGGCCAGGAGCGCGATTCGCGTGTTCTCCTCGTGAACCGGATTCCCCTCAACGATGCCGCAATCCGCCTTCGGATGTTCGAGGAACTTCGGCCCGTGCCAGACCTTCACCGTTTCCAGACCCGCGATCCCCGGACAAATCACTTTGCGCCCGCCGCTGTAGCCGGCCATCAGGTGAGGTTCAATTAGTCCCGTCGTGATCTTCAGTTCCGAGCGCGTGTAGCGGTTGTCGATCCACGCGGGCACGCCGTTGGGTGTTGTGCCGAGGTAGTCGTGCTCCTCCTTCACCTTGCCGTGATGGTTTTCGCAGCGGTAAGTCTTCGCGATCTCCTCGCCGACCAGTTCCACCAACTCCTCGCCTTCGTTCGGTCGGTGAAGTCCCGTAGCAACGAGAATCGTGATGCCAGCACGCGGAACGCCCGCGGCTTCGATTGTGCGAAGGACCGGAGCAAGGATGAACTTGTTCGGCACCGGTCGCGTGATGTCGCAAACCACCACACAGGCAGTCTTCTTGCCCTTTGCCAGTTCCGCGAGCGGCTTACTCCCAATGGGGTTCGCAAGCGCTGATTCGAGCGCTGATTCCGGGTTGGACAGCGGCTCAGCGGGGCGAATCGCCAGTGGAGGCGCGATGAGCCGATCATCCGGCAGCGTGATGGGCATCCCGGTCTTGCCGTAGTCGAGAGTGATGTTCATGAGGAGTCAGGAGTCAGGAGTCAGGAATCAGGGGTCAGGAGTCAGAATCGACCCCGGAACAGTTCGGGAGTGTTCTTGTCGCGCGTTGCGAAGGCTTATATTATCACAGTTCCATGTCGGAGTTTGGCTGCTTTTACCGACTCCTGACTCCGGATTCCTGACCCCTGATTCCCATGAGCATTGACAAGAGCCTGAAGCGGAAAGCTGGATTGACCCGTCAGCGGTGCGTGCTGACACGCGCCGAGCGGATCGCCAAGATGATGGAGAACGGGCAATTCGGCCCTGACCGTAGTCCGTATGGGTTGCCGAAAACTCGCGTCCAGAAGGTTGTTCTGAAGAAGAAGCCGAAGAAGGAAGCGACCGAAGGCGCTGAGGGTGCGGCTCCAGGCGCGGCTCCGGGTGCAACTCCCGCGGCCACACCAGCCGCGACTCCGGCCGCCAAGCCCGCCGCGAAGAAGTAGTTGGTTCTGGGCGAACCCCGCCCGCAAGGGCGGTGGGTGTTGTCCGCGCCACCCCCGCCCTTGCGGGCGGGGTTCGTCTCAACTCACATGGCCATCGCATACATCGCGCTGGGTTCCAATCTCGGCGACCGCTACTCAACCCTCTCGGCCGCGGGGAGGCGATTGCGAGCCGAGCCGGGCTTGCGAGTGATCGCGAGTTCCCAGTTCTACGAAACCGCGCCGGTCAACTGTCCGACCGGCTCTGGTAACTTCCTCAACGCGGTCATCGCCATCGAGACGGAACGCTCTCCTGAAGATTTGCTGCAACTTCTTCTGCGCATCGAACGTCAATTCGGCCGCATCCGAAGTGAACCCAACTCCCCGCGAACGCTCGACCTCGACATCATCCTCTACGGCGACCACGTTCTGAACACACCAGAACTGACGATCCCGCACCCGCGAATGCACGAGCGCGCTTTCGTGCTGGTTCCGCTTGCGGAAATCGCTCCAGATGCGATTCATTCCGCGCTTGGGAAGACGGTGCGTGAACTGCTTGACGCGGGGGCCAAGCACGATGTTCGCTTCGCGCCTGCTCCGCGAACCGGCAACTCCACACTGGCCGGTCTGCGAGCGCTTGTTACTGGCTCGACTTCCGGCATTGGCCGTGCAATCGCGAATGCGTTCGCCAGCCAGGGCGCGGATGTGCTGATTCACGGTCGCGATGGAAATGTTGCCGAACGGATCGCAGATGCAGCGCGCAAGTTGGGAGTGCGAGCGGAATATGAACTGGCCGATCTCAGCGACCCCGCGCAGGTGACGCAACTCGCAAGCGAAGCCTGGGACGCCTTCAGCGGGCTGGATGTTCTCGTCTGCAATGCGGGCGCGGACACGCTCACGGGCGAAGCGGCGAAGTGGTCCTTCGATGAAAAACTTGAAGCTCTGCTCACGGTCGATCTGAAAGCCACCATGCGGCTTTCGCGCGACATCGGTGCTCGCATGAAAGCTCGCGGGCGTGGCTGCATCATCACGATTGGCTGGGATCAAGCGGAATCAGGCATGGAAGGAGACAGCGGGCAACTCTTTGCGGCAGTCAAGGGCGCGGTGATGTGCTTTACTCGCAGTCTTGCGCTGGAACTTGCACCGGAAGTGCGTGTGAACTGTATCGCGCCGGGTTGGATTCGCACCGCGTGGGGCGAAACGGCTTCGGCCGCGTGGCAACAGCGTGTGAGAGACGAAACGCCGATGTGTGTGTGGGGCTTACCCGAAGATGTGGCGGAAGCGGCCGTGTTCATGGCAAGTCCGTCTGCCCGGTTCATCACCGGGCAGACGATTCGCGTTAACGGTGGGGCCGTGCGAGAGTAGTCGTCATTGCGAGACTACTTTCCAGGCAACGGAGGAGGAGGAGCGGGCGGTGGAGGCTGGTTGGGTTTCCCCGGTTGCCCCGGCTTCACCGGCTGTCCCTTCGTCGGCTCAAGTTTCTGGGGTGCGGGCGCGGATGTCGAACTGCCGCCAGCGCACCCCATGAAGACAACCACAACTACCATCCAGACCAGAACCAGCAATCGCTTCATGAGTCAGCCTCGGGATTCGTGATCCAGTCGGGAGATTAGAGCGAGTTCACATCGATGACTGCGCCATCCCTCATGCCGCTCATGAAGATGAACGTGTTGAACTGAGCGCCGCTATTGAACCCGGACCGGACAGACCGAACAGCACCGTCTCCCATGACGAAGTTCACGATCCCCGTATGCCTGCTGCTGAAGTGATACCAGCCTGTCTGCCCAGGAGTGTCGGGCAACCCCCAAGCAGTCGGGAGAGGACCGGCCATCCAGGAGTAGGTCCACTGATCGTTCGGCGATGCGCCTGGGGCACCTGCGTACTTGTCCCGGCCGAGCGTCTCCCCGAACATCAGCGTGTTGCTCGTCCCATCCGTGATCGTCGTGAACTTGGCCGCCGATCGGTTACTGAAGATTCCTTCGTAAGCGTCGGTGCTGACCCCCGTGAAACCGAAATACCCGGACACGCCGAGGTAATTGGTCTTTCCCAGCGACGGCTGAGTTCCGAACCCGGCTGGCTGGATTGTCAGGCTGCTGACCCCATCGAAGTACAAATCGACGATGGCCATACAGAAGCCCACATTCCCGGCACTGACCACATCGTCGGAGGGGCACTGAAGTATCTTGATCTGGTTAAACGACGCAGCCACGTTGTTCCCGTTGGTATACCAACTGGTCGGGCCAATCGTCGGGACACTCCAGTTCAGGCTCGTGTCGAATCGACTGTGGATCGCCGTCTGTTCCATATAGGGAAGCAAATACGCAATCGTTCCCTGCCACTGATAGTTTCCGAAGGAGAAACTGTTGGGGTGCTGACGAGGCGGACCGAGGTAACCCGGCGGGAGAACGCTATTGGCGCTCTCGTAGTTATGCGCGGCCAACCCGATCTGCTTGAGGTTGTTTGTACAACTCATCCGGGCGGCGGCTTCGCGGACCTTTTGCACTGCGGGCAGAAGAAGCCCGATGAGGATGGCGATAATCGCAATCACGACTAACAGTTCGATGAGCGTGAAACCAGGGCGAGTTCGCCTGCGACAGGCACAAGTCATGGACCAACCTCCGATAAATGGGATACAGATTCCAGCCGGGTTGGAATGAGCGAAACCGGCTTCCGGTCCGAACATGCAATCCCAGGGCGGACTGGCCTTATGCCAGCCTGAAAAAGTAGCACAAAAACCCCAGGCGAGTCGAACCAAGGGGCCAACGATGAAGAAGTGGATGTTTGGCGTCGCGGTCGCGAGTCACCACAACGCCTCTCGTCGACCAAAAGGAAAGCAACCCACAACCCTATCAGTGTGGGGCGCAGTTCCTCCGTGTCAACCCAGAAGTGTGGTTTGTGAATTATGAATGTGGGCTGAGAGCGTTGGTGCTTGGGCAGATTGGGCGCGGGACCGGCGCAGGGCGGTCAAGATAATGGCGAGTCTGTCGCCAATTGTCACGCGAGGCGCTGAGTCGCCATTAGAGTCGCTGCGTAATAACCGCGGAATCGGTCGCTAGTAGCCAGTCAGCAATAGGTTAGTGAGCGGTTCGTGCGGCAGACGGCGACTTCGGCCTAAGC
>JAKEEV010000072.1 GCA_022616395.1 Planctomycetia bacterium
AAACTGCACGACACGCTCCTCGACTTGGCTGCTTAAAGTCCTTCACGGCGTTGCCCGAAGGGGCGGAGAGAAAGACACATCACGCGGAGCGTGATGACTACCTATGAAGGCGAAGAGAAATACACATCACGCGGAGCGTGATGACTACTCTGAAACCCACTGCACCCAGCGAATGCCTGCTCCTTTGAAGACCAGCGACTCGCCTACTTTTTCCGACCGAATGCGGGAGCGAGAGCCGCATAGCTCTTCTTCGCCGCGGCCACCGCGTCGTAGCCGGGCTTATTGCTAATCATCGCGCTGACTTCCACCACAACCGCACCTGCGAACTTCGCCTCGGAGAGAAGCTTGGCGAACTCCGCGTAATCGGTCGTGCCCTCTCCCGGGAGCAAGAACTCGAACTTCTCCGCGGTGCCCTTCGCGTCCTTCACATGAATAAAGGCAGTGTGGGGAAGCATCGTGCCGAGTGCGTCCGCGAGCTTGAACCCGCGCAGTTGCAGGTGACTGTAATCGAACGCGAGCTTCACCCACGGGCTATTCACTTGCTTCATCAGCCACACGGTTCCTTCGGGAGTGTGTAGCGCGTTGTTCACGTGCGGCTTGATCGCGATCACTGTCTTCGCGCTCTTGCCGACCTCGGCCCAGGCTCCGAGACGCTCCGCGAGCTTCTCCTTCCCTTTCTCCCACTCCGCGGGCTTTCCTCCGATAATGGTTTCGATCAGCGGAGGAGCATCGGGCACAAGCGCCTGACCAAGTTCCGCGGCTGCTTTCAAGCGTTCCAGGTTCGACTTGTGAACCGCATCCGTACCGGTTTCGGGCAAGTTCTCCATGAGCGAGTGAACCGACAAACCAAGATCTTTCATCCGCGAACGCAGTTCCTTGCGGTCCGCGGCCGAGAGCGACTTCGGCTCAGCGGGGTAACCCGGCATGAGCGCCAACTCCACACCGTCGTAGCCAATCGTGCGGCACGCCTTCATCGCGTCCACAAGCGCGAGAGTCTTCATTCCATAGAGACTGAAGCCAAGCGAGATCATCTTGGGCGCATCGGCACGCGCTGGAACCAGGGGAAGAACCGCTGGCACGGAACAAAGCCACTCGCGACGGGTGAGGAGAGCCATTGGGGATGCTCCAGGAAGAGGGAGCCGAAGTGGAGACTACACGAACAAGCGAGAATTGGTAGGTGCCGATGGCCGAGCGGAACAGTTTCCGTGTGGTCCGCCCTCTGCGAGTGCAGTCTGTCAGACCGCTCGCGGGCCACACTCAAGAACCACGCGTGAGCGACATTCACCAACCGTGACCCAGAGGGCCACTTCCAAGAAGTGGCCCTCTGGGCCTCTGGGTGTCGGAATACTGGACACCTGAATACCCAGATGGCCACTTCTTGGATGTGGCTATCTGACCATCTGACCATCTGACTGTCGGAATAATCGACACTTGTTCACTTAGAGGAGATACTTCAATAATCCACCACGACGCCCAGAACGATCCCGTGAGCGAGGAAGTCACTCGACCGGAAGACCGTAACCGGCCGCGCTGGGGCAGTAAGCGGAGCGCCAAAAGTCGGATCGATGGGCACCTGTGATCGGCTCACGACCGGATCGATCACGTTCGCTGGGCGAAGCACATCCGACCAGAAGAGCAGGTTATAGCCGACGCGAACGGAGAGATTCTTGGTTGCCTGCAAGCCGACTTCGAGGCCGGTTTCACCGATCAGCGAGAAGTCAGTATTCGTATCGCGTCCGAAATTACTTGGCAGAGCGCGGACTCCACCGAAGGCGGTTCGCGTCACGCCAAGACCGGTCGCGACCGAGCTACCATCCACGCGAAGCGTCTGGAGGTTGATCCCCGCGCCTCCTTTGCCGAAGAGCGTGAAGGTGAACATGTCCCTGCGCACTTCCACCCGGCCGCCGATTTGAGCGCCGTGGAACTCCGTGCAAGCTCGGAACGTGTCGGTCGTGAACACCGTGATCCCGGCGGGAAGCGCAAGCCCGGTGAAGGTGCCAGTGCCCGTTCGGAGCGTTCGCGACTGGCCGAGCAGGTCGAGGCGCTCGTTCAACTGGAGGTAGCGGTAACCGAACAACCCGTCCACGTTCACACACCCATCTCCACGCCAGCGATGCAAGAGGTTCCCTTCGACACTCCAGAGCTGAGTGGCGGTCCGCACTCCCAGCGAACCCGAAAGGTCTCCCGGAAAGGCGAAGTCGTACACCCCCAGCATGCCATCGGTCCCGAGAACCGGAACCGAAAGAACCGGCAGCGAGGCCGAACTGGCGAAGAAGTCCGAACTTCCTTCGCGTCCGAAGACCAAGGCACTGATTTCGGCGCCAAGTTCGCCATCCGGGTCGAACCATCGACCGTACGTTACCCTCACTCCATGAAAGCCGCCAAGATCGCGAGACGGACCGACAAGCGGAGTGATGTTTCCGCCTCCGGGGATTGCGGGATTGAGCAAGGTCGGATTGCCGGTGACGATCAGAGGAGGAACAGGAACGTTGCGCATCTGCCAGTAGAGCCAGTCCGCGCGAATCCACGATTCGTGATAACAGCGGTGCCGATCTCCGCGATGTTGGGGCAAACACGGATCGAATGCATAGCCGCACGGGTCAACCGTATTGACTGCTGAACCGCCCGGCGCGCACCCTGCGCCCGGCGCGCACCCTGCACCCGGCGCGCACCCTGGTGGACACTCTTGCGGGGCGGAGCCGCCCGGATCAAGCGCAGGCCCGGTCGTCGGCAGGTATTCGCCAGCCCACGGCATCGGATAGCCCGTCATCGGATAACCGACCGGCGCGGGCGCTGCGCCGGGATTGGGCGCGGGATACTGACCCCACGCCGGTGCCGCGAGTGCAAGACCGACGGCCGCCGACAGCCCGAACGTTCGCATGACTGCCTCCGAACAGGCCAGCGCACTTCACCGCGCACGGCGGCAACAAGGCAATGCGCCTTCCGTATATCTGTTGTCGGCAGTTTGCGCGGAAAGATTGATAATACCGGCAGATTTTACCTGACCGATATTGCTTAGCTGAGGTGGTCCACCGATGCCTGATGTTCCCTACTTTGCCGTGATCTTCACTTCGTTGCGTCGCGAGTTGCCCGGCGATGGCTACGGAGCGATGGCCGACCGCATGGAAGAACTCGCTCGCGAGCAACCGGGCTTTTTGGGTCTCGAATCGGCACGCGACCCGGCCGGAATCGGTATCACAATCTCCTACTGGGAGACGCTCGAAGATGTCGCGGCGTGGAAAGAGAACGCGGAGCACCTTATCGCGCAGAAGCTCGGCCGCGAAGAGTGGTATAAGTGGTTTGCGCTGCGCGTGGCCCGCGTCGAGCGTGCGTTCGAGTTCACCCGATCAGATTTGAGTTCACCCGACTCAGAGAATTAAGCCATGACGCGTGTCACGACTGGCATTTTGATCTTCCCCGAAGTGGAAGTGCTCGACTTCTGCGGGCCGTTCGAGGTGTTCAGCGTTACGCGGCTCGATCCATCAAAGCGCAGGGAAGAACCATCGCCGTTCGACGTGTTTCTGGTCGCGGAACTGGAACACCCCGTTGTCACAACCGGCGAAATGAAAGTGATCCCGCACCACACCTTTGAGACATGCCCGCCTCTTGATCTTTTGGTGGTTCCCGGAGGATGGGGCACGCGGCGCGAAGTAGAGAATCCGCGCGTCATCGAGTGGGTGGCGAAGCAGGCAAAAAGCGCCAAGCTGGTGACTTCCGTTTGCACGGGTTCCTTCGTGCTGGGCAAGGCGGGTTTGCTCGCGGGGAAACGCGCGACAACTCACTGGGCGTCAATCGAGCGGATGCGTTCCGCGTTTCCGGATGTCACGGTTGATGACCGGCAGCACTGGGTTGAGGACGGGAACATACTCACCTCCGCGGGGATCTCCGCCGGGATCGACCTGGCTCTGGTCGTGGTGGCGAAGCTCTTGGGCGAAGAAGTCGCCCGCACGACCGCGAAGCACATGGAGTATCCCTTTCCCGAAAAGCGCGATCGGCGTGTCTGAATCGGAGCCGGAAGCGTCAGCGACGGTGCTTTTCAAAAACAATACACCGTCGCTGACGCTTCCGGCTCGATTGCCCGCTCTCCGCGCACCCTTGTGCCACTCTCGCGCGCATTCCGCGCCCTTCGCTCTTGCCTCAACGTCTCGGATTTACAGCGATTTCCGGCATCTGAGCCATTCTGCTCAACTCGTTATCAGTGGCATTGGATGTGCGAGATGGAACGACTTGGCCCGCCGCGACACGACCCCGTTTACTGTCGGCCTGTCGGAGCTCTCCCCTCGGACGGACCCTTCAGGTGAGCTGATGCGCACCCGCTGGTTCCTCGTTTCCGCTCTCCTCATCACCTTCAGCTTCATCGAGACCAACTCCGCGCGCGCGGAAGCTCCCAAAACAAACTCCGCGCCGGCTCCATCCGTTTCGGAACTCAAGCATGCTCTCGAAGCGACTCAGGCCGATCTCGCGGCCACCAAGAAGAGCCTCGCGGAGGCAACATCGACCGCCGATAGCGCCACGACCACCGGCAAGGAACGCGGAGATACCGCGTGGATGCTCACCGCCAGCGCATTCGTGATGTTCATGATTCCCGGCCTCGCGCTGTTCTACGGCGGCATGGTGCGCAGAAAGAACGTGCTGGCCACGATGATGCACAGCATGGCTGCGCTTGCGGTGGTCGGCGTGTACTGGATCGCGGTCGGCTACAGTCTGGCGTTTGGCCCTTCCCTGATGAAGGTGAGTATCCTCGGCGTTGAGAAGGGCGGGCTTGTCGGCTGGAGTTGGGATCTGTTTTTCTTGAAGGGCATCGCGTTCGATCAGAAACTTCCCGGTTACGATATTCCGGTTTACGCGCACGTCATCTTCCAGGGCATGTTCGCGATAATCGCCCCGGCACTGATTAGCGGAGCGGTCGCGGAGCGCATCCGATTCTGGCCGTACTGCCTGTTCCTGATTCTGTGGGTCACGTTCGTCTACTGTCCGCTGGCCCACATGGTCTGGGCATTCGACTGGTTCGATACAAGTGTGCTCGCTGCCAAACGCGGCACAAGCGCGATCGGTCTTCTGGGCAAAATGGGCGCGCTGGACTTCGCTGGTGGAACTGTCGTTCACATCGCGGCCGGTGTCGCGGGTCTGGCGTGCTGTTTGGTGCTCGGCAAGCGGCTCGGTTACCCGAAACAGGTCGCGCATCCGAACAGCATGGTGCTGACACTCCTCGGCGCGGGGCTATTGTGGTTCGGCTGGTTCGGCTTCAACGGCGGAAGCGCGGTGAACAGCACGGCTCAAGCCGTGTCCGCCTTCGCGGCCACGCAAGCAGCCGCCGCGGCCGCGGGGTTGGGCTGGATGCTCATCGAATGGCTTCACAAGGGCAAACCAACGGCTCTCGGTCTGGCTTCGGGCATCGTCGCGGGACTTGTCGCGGTCACACCGGCGAGCGGATTCGTCTACGCCTGGGCCGGAATCTTCATCGGGCTTGCCGCGGCCGGTGCGTGTTACCTCGGGGTCGCGCTGAAGAATAAACTCGGCTATGACGACTCGCTCGATGCGTTCGGAGTTCACGGAGTCGGCGGATTCGCAGGCGCGATCCTCACGGGCGTGTTCGCGACAACTGCAATCGCCCCCGCGGGAGGTGATGGACCATTTGCTTATAGCTATCACCGATCGAGACTCGAAGCACTGCCAGCACTCATCGAGAAGACGAAGAAGGAATCGCTCGAAGCGCTCGATGCCGATGTGAAAGCCGACAAGGAGTCCACACTCGCGGCTCTGGAGAAGGAGAAAGCGACTCTGGAAGAGAAGATTGCCAAGCAAGACGACACGGCCAACAGTGGCAAGGACAAAAAATCAGCGATGTCGCAGATCTACATTCAGTTCAAGGCGGCAGTGTTCGCTCTGGTGTTCGCATTGGTACTGAGTCTGGGTCTGGTGTATCTCACGCAAGCAATCACGCGGAGTAACTTCAAAACCGACACGCGCAGTGAATCCGAAGGACTCGACCGCACCGAGCACGGCGAAGTCGGCTTCGACTTCAGCGCCGCGACCGAATCGGTCACGGTCGTTTCGGCGGAACCCAGACCAGCGAGCGTTCCGCGCGGAAACGGCCGATTCGACCTGGAACTGACCGGAGCAAGCGCACGCGAACTGATGAAAGTCTGGTCGGACCTCTGCCAGCCCTCCGACAAGCCCGCCGACCCGGACTTCCTCGCGGTCTATCCGCACGTGACCACGATTCGAGGAACGACCTTCCGCTGTCGCGGAGGAGACCCGGCCGAAGTCGCCAAGCGCCTCGAAGCGCTCTTCACCCGCCACACCGGAAAGGGTGTCTCCGCCGCCAAAGTGTGAGTGCGAGTGTGAGTGTGAGTGAAAACAGCAGAGGTAAAGAGGTTGTTTTCAGCCCTTTGGGCTGAATCCCAAAACCAACTGCTTCTGGTCTTCTGACTTTCACTCACACTCACACTCGCACTTGCGAGCGCAGCGAGCACGAAAAATGAAACTCGTCATTGCCATCATTCGCCCCGAGAAGCTCGAAGACGTGCAGAAGGCACTCGCGGAGCGCGATGTCTACCTGATGACTGTCAGCGACGTGCGCGGATGTGGTCGCCAGCGCGGGTACACGGAAGTGTATCGCAGCACGGAAGTGCAGATTCGCCTCGTGCCGAAGTTGAAGCTCGAAATCGCGGTCAACGAAGCGTTCGTGGAAGCCACCGTGGAAGCCATCGTCCACGCGGCCCGCACGGGTGACACCGGTACTATTGGCGACGGCAAAATTTTCGTGCTCCCGCTGGAAGACTGCGTCCGCATTCGCACAGGCGAACGCGGAAGCGATGCCATCGGACCGTGAAGTCGCCTTCCATTGTTGTGTCAATCGTGCGGGTTTTGCCGGTTGCGACTCTTCGCAAAAGGCCAGAAGTGCGGCGGGAATGCTTGCACAATCTCCCCAACTTATCGAAAATGCGTGCGTTCTGTTCGCAATACCATCTGTGCTTCGGAACGCACCAACTCGGCGCTCTGTGAACGACATCGTCCGCGAGTTCCTGCTCGAAACGAACGAGAACCTTGCCCAGCTCGACCTCGACCTCGTCACTCTGGAACAGGAACCGGGTGAACGCGAGACGCTGGCGCGAGTCTTCCGCACTTTGCACACGGTCAAGGGCACCGCGGGCTTCCTGGGTCTGGCCAAACTTCAGAGCGTCAGCCACGCGGGGGAAAACCTCCTCAGTCGTCTGCGGGCCGGGGATCTGACCTTCAACCCCGAAATTGCAACCGCCCTGCTGAGTGTTGTGGATGCAATCCGCAAGATGCTCGCGTCGGTTGAATCGACCGAGCAGGAAGGCGAAGGCGATTACTCCGCGCTGATTCAGACACTGGAGAAGTTGACGAAGTCCGCCGGCCCTCCGCGCTCGCGACTCGCTCCGTTGCCCAACCCACTTCCTCCGCCAGCGCCACCGCCTCCTCCTGCCGCGGTTGCTCCACCGGTTGCCCCACCATCCGCACCGGCTGCGCCAACCAACTCGTTCGCTTCGGAACAAACGCTCGTCCGGCCGCAACCATTCACTCCAGTTCCTCCGCCCGCGCCGATTCCCTTCTCGCCCTCCGCGGCCGCTTCCGAGGGAACCAAGATCATCCCCACGCCCGCAGCGCGAGGCCTGCCCGCACCGCTCGAAGGAAAGTCACCGCCGGATTCCGCCGAAACTCGTGTGCCGGCCGTCTCTGATTCGAGCATTCGCGTCGATGTCGGGCTGCTCGACAAGCTCATGACGCTCGTCGGCGAACTGGTGCTGGCTCGCAATCAGATCGTGCAGTTCGGAACCACGCAGGAAGACGCCGGGTTTCGCAACACGGTTCAACGACTCAATCTCTTGACCACGGAATTGCAAGCCGGGGTGATGAAGACGCGCATGCAGCCCATCGGAAACGTGTGGGCGAAGTTCCCGCGACTGGTGCGCGACCTCGCGGTGGCCGTCGGCAAGCAAGTTCGACTCGACATGGAAGGACAGGAGACGGAACTCGACCGCTCGATCAGCGAAGCGATTCGCGATCCGCTCACGCACATGGTTCGCAATGCGGTCGATCACGGTATCGAGTTGCCCGGCTCGCGCATGGCACAGGGGAAGCCGCTGGAAGGCCGATTGCACCTGCGTGCCTTCCACGAAGGCGGGAAAGTCATCATCGAGATCACCGACGACGGAGGAGGAATCGACCCGATCCGCGTTCGGGACAAGGCTATCTCCGCGAAGCTCATCACGCCCGAACAGGCTGCGCGGATGAGCAACCGGGAACTGGTCAACCTCGTGTTCCTGCCCGGCTTCTCCACCGCTGACCGAGTCACGCACTTCTCCGGTCGGGGCGTTGGCATGGATGTGGTGCGCACCAACATCGAGAAGATCGGCGGAACGGTCGACATCGAGAGCGTGGTTACTCGCGGAACGACAGTCAAGATGAAGATTCCGCTGACGCTGGCGATCATTCCCGCTCTGACGATCACCACCGCGGGCGACCGCTACGCGATTCCGCAAGTCAGCTTGCTGGAACTGGTGCGCCTCGAAGGCGAGCAAGTTCGCAAATCCATCGAGCAGATTCACGGAGCACCGGTCTATCGTCTGCGCGGGAATCTCCTGCCGCTGGTTTATCTCTCCCGCGAGCTTCAAGTGGAATCGACGCGGCGCGAAAACGGCGAGGTGAACATTGTCGTGTTGCAGGCCGACGACCGGCAGTTCGGTCTTGTGGTGGATGACATTCACGACACCGAGGAAATCGTCGTCAAGCCGCTGCAAAAGCAACTCAAGGGAATCACGGTCTTCGCCGGGGCGACGATCATGGGCGATGGGCTCGTTGCTCTGATTCTCGATGTCGTGGGGTTGGCCCAGCGCGCGAGCGTTATCTCCGGCGTCCGCGAGCGAGCGCTCACCGAAACGCCCGCGACCGCAGCCGAGCAAGGCGGTAACCGGCAGACTGTTCTCCTGTTCGCCACTAACCGAGGCGAGCGCATGGCGGTTCCGCTGGCTCTGGTCGCCCGGCTCGAAGAGTTCCCGCGCTCGGCGGTCGAGAAAGTCGGCGGGCAGGATGTGGTTCAGTATCGCGGGGAGATTCTGCCGCTCCTCCACGTGGGCCGCGTGCTGCGCGGAGCGCGCAACAACACACGCGCCCGCAAGCAGCGCACACGAGCGGCCACGATGACAGACGACAAGGTGCAAGTGGTGGTGTACATCGGCGACAAGCAGCGTGTCGGGCTGGTCGTCGGGCGCATCATCGACATTGTTGAAGCGACGATCACCACCCGCGCGCCGGCGAACCGCCCCGGCGTGCTGTTCAACGCGGTCGTGCAGGATCGCGTGACCGAGTTTCTCGACATCGAAGGAATCATCCGCAAGCAGAACGGCGAACCCCGCCCGCAAGGGCGGGTGTAACAGTCAACCCACCGCCCTTGCGGGCGGGGTTCGCCAACACAGGAGCTTCCGTGGCCGACGAACGTCAGTACTGCACGTTCTTCCTCGATGGGTACTACTTCGGCATCGACGTGCTGAAGGTGCAGGAGATTATCCGCTATCAGGAGATGACGCGAGTGCCGCTCGCGCCGCCGGTTGTGCACGGGCTGATTAACTTGCGCGGTCAGATTGTGACGGCGCTGGACCTTCGCCGGCGGCTGGAGATGCCCGACCGTGCGGCCACTGAGCTGCCGGTCAACGTGGTCGTCCACACCGACGACGGCGCGGTGAGCTTGCTCGTGGACGAAATCGGCGACGTACTCAGCGTGCCGGAGAAGGCATTCGAGCGGACGCCCGAGACGCTCCAGGGGATCGCGCAGGAGTTGATCCGCGGCGCGTACAAGCTGGAAAATCGGCTGCTGTTGCTGCTCGATATCGGGAAGACTCTTGCGACGAGCGCCGAGGACTAAACACCAATCCACCAATCGCACCTTCCCGCAAGGTGCTTGACCCGCAATTGATTATGGGGAGTTAGATCATGACCTGGTTACGCAACTTGCGTGTGTCCATCAAACTCCTGGTCGCCTTCGGCCTGATCGCGGTGATCATCGTTGTCGTCGGAGGGGTTGGTGTTTACACCCTCGGCGTTCTCAACACCAACGTGAAGGAGTTGTACGAGGACGAGATGGAACCCAGCCTCGACATGGTGGATCTTCAGGCACTCCTCTGGGAGATTCGGTCCAACACCTGGCAAGTTCTCGCTGTCACGGACCCCGCGGAGTTGAAGATCGCCATCGACAGGGGGTATGAACTGCACAGGACTCTTCGGAAGCAGGAGGAGGCTCTCCTGCCCAAGATTCGCTCCGCCGAGTTGCGTAACCAATTCCAGAAAGCGCGCGACGCAACGAGCGAGTATGTGAGAGCACGAGAGGAACTCATTCTGCAGCCTTTGGGGGCAGGACGCCGGGCGGATGCCGCCAAGAACACGGCCCTGACAGGCGGCAAGTTGAATAGCGCAGTCGAATCCCTGAACAAGTCCGTGGACGTGACAAAAGAGTCCGGCCAGAACAAGTACAAGGACTCGCAGTCGCTCTACTCGTCGAGCCGAACGAGCCTCCTGACGGTCGCGTTCATCGGCATCGCGTTGGGCCTCGGGTTCGGTCTTGCCCTCGCGCGGATGATCACCAGGCCGCTCCACGCCACCATGACTGTGCTGGAAGCGGTCGCGGCCGGCGACCTGACCAAGCGGGCCGGGGTGACGCACTCGGACGAAATCGGTCGGATGGCCAAGGCAGTTGACAAGGCAATCGTTTCACTCAGTAGCACCCAGTCGATGATCGAGAACGCCCCGACCAACGTGATACTGGCCGACCTCTCGCTCAAGATTACCTACGTCAACCCGGCCTCGCTCACCTTGCTCCGAAAACTCGAGCGGCACCTGCCGGTCAAGGCAGAAGCCGTACTGGGCTCGAGCATCGACGTCTTCCACAAGAACCCCGACTATCAGCGGAAGATTCTCGCCGATCCGAAGAACCTTCCCGTCCGCGCCAACATCAAGATCGGTCCGGAAACCGCCGACCTGCTCGTTACTGCCATTTATGACAACAACAAGAACTACCTCGGCCCGATGGTGACGTGGGAACTCATCACCGAGAAACTCGAAACGGAACGCAAGATCCAGGAAGCCAACGAACGCGAGCGCAGGCAAGCCGAAGACCTGCGCACGAAAGTGGAGAGCATCCTCGAAGTGGTCACGGCGGCCACGCGAGGCGATCTCACTCACGAAGTCAGTGTCAAGGGGAGCGATTCCATCGGTCAGATGGGCGAAGGACTCAGCCGGTTCTTCGCCAATCTCCGCGGGAATGTGTCGAACATGGCGCAGACCGCACAGGCGCTCGCCAGTGCTTCACGCGAACTCACTGCGGTCAGCCAGCAGATGTCGGCCAACGCGGAGGAGACCGCGACTCAGGCGAACGTCGCGTCGGCCGCGGCCACACAGGTCAGCCAGAACGTAGCGACCGTTGCCACCGGGACCGAGGAAATGGGAGCGAGTATCAAGGAGATCGCCAAGAACGCCAACGAAGCGGCGAAAGTGGCAACCGCGGCCGTGAAAGTGGCCGAGCGAACCAATGCCACTGTCGCCAAGCTCGGCGAGAGCAGCGCTGAGATCGGAAACGTCATCAAGGTTATTACGTCGATCGCGCAGCAAACGAACTTGCTCGCGCTCAACGCCACCATCGAGGCCGCACGCGCAGGCGAGGCCGGGAAGGGATTCGCCGTGGTCGCCAACGAGGTGAAGGAACTCGCCAAGCAAACCGCCAAGGCGACCGAGGATATCAGCCGAAAGATCGAGGCGATTCAGAGCGATACTCGAGGAGCGGTCGAGGCCATCGAGCAGATCAGCAAGATCATTAACCAGATCAACGACATCCAGAACACCATCGCCAGCGCGGTCGAGGAGCAGACCGCGACAACCGGCGAGATTAGCCGAAACGTCGCGGAGGCGGCGAAGGGGAGCAACGAAATCGCGCAGAACATTTCGGGCGTTGCACAGGCCGCTCGCGGCACCACCGAAGGAGCCAGCGACACCAAACGCTCCGCCGACGAACTGTCTCGAATGGCGATCGACTTGCAGAAATTGGTAAACCAGTTCAAGTACGCGTCATGAGCGTCGAGCCGTCAGGCCGACGGTGTCTTCAACGCGCACCGTCGGCCTGACGGCTCGACGCTCAGAAATACCCCGGCGTGAATTCTGCGGCGGAAGCATATTCTGCTGGTGATGCGGAAGTTCCGTCGAGTTGAAGTGGAGAGCGAGGAGCCATCTCAGTCAAATTCGTACTAGAACTCAACAGGCACACTCCCCTTCAACCGCCCGTTCCAACGCCTCGCGTCTCAACTCCTGCCTGATGCAACCGTCGAGCCGGAAGGTGAGCGCGAATCGGTCGCGGGGTCGGATTGACGCTTCGACGAGTCCGCGCGATCCTGTAAGCTCGGAATTGATGGCTCACGGCAGGTGACCACATGCGCGCCCTGGTTATCGACGATTCTCGAACGGTCCGACTCATCATCGGCAAGATTCTCACCGAGTTGGGGCTTGAGGTGAGCGAGGCCGCCAACGGCCGCGAGGGTCTGGAGCGACTGCAAGAGTCACCTGTCGAGTTGGTTCTGGTGGACTGGAATATGCCGGAGATGAACGGGCTGGACTTCATCAAGACCGTTCGCTCGCAGCGCATTTTCGACCCTGTGCGGCTGGTGATGGTGACCACCGAGACCGAGCAGGAACAAGTGATCCGCGCGCTCGACGCCGGGGCCAACGAGTACGTCATGAAGCCCTTCACGCGCGAAATCCTGGTGGCGAAGCTCAGCCTGCTCGATGTGCTTGGGGAGTGAGCCGTGCCGAAGATTCGGGTCCTGATCGTGGACGACGCGGTTGTGTTCCGCCGGCTGGTCGCCGAGGAACTCTCCTCCGATCCCATGATCGAAGTGGTCGGCACCGCGGCCAATGGCAAGATCGCGCTGGCGAAACTTCCGCAAGTGAACCCGGACCTCGTCATCCTGGATATCGAGATGCCCGAGATGGATGGGCTGACGGCTCTGAAGGAAATTCGCAAGCTCTATCCGAAGCTGCCGGTCATCATGTTCAGCGCGCTGACCGAACGCGGAGCCGCGGAAACACTCGATGCTCTTGCGCTGGGAGCAACGGACTACTTCACCAAACCGACCAATGTCGGCGGGCTGGATGCCTCGCTCCAGGTGCTTCGCGACGAGTTAATTCCAGAGATCAAGTCGCTCTGCGCCGCGGTGATCGGGCCAGGTTACAAAATCAGCACCCTCGCGACGCCAACTTCACCCGCGCCTCTGTCTGGAATGCGGCCGACCACAAGCGCCGCACCGCTATCAGGTATGCGGAGCATCCGACCCGGTCCGATCGAGGTGTTGGCAATCGCGACATCGACCGGAGGGCCAAACGCGCTGGCGGAGGTGTTCGCTGGGCTTCCAGGCGACTTGCCGGTTCCCGTGGTTCTCGTCCAGCACATGCCACCGACGTTCACCAAACTCCTCGCCGAACGCCTCAGCGCACAGTTTCCTATTCCGGTGGAAGAGGGGCGTTCGGGCGAGTTGCTTCTGCCGGGCCGCGCGTGGATTGCTCCGGGCGATTACCACATGATCGTTGTTCGAGATGGTTCTCGCGCGCGCATTCTGGTTCACCAGGACCCGCCCGAGAACTCGTGTCGGCCGGCCGCGGACGTGCTGTTCCGATCGCTGGCGCGCGTGTTCGGTCCGAATGTGCTCGGTGTGGTACTCACGGGAATGGGGCAGGACGGCTTGCGCGGATGTGAGTCCGTGAAGGCGGCGGGCGGGCAAGTGATCGCGCAGGACGAAGAGTCTTCGGTCGTTTGGGGAATGCCGGGGTTCGTGGTGCGCGCTGGGCTGGCGGACAAGGTTCTTCCACTTCCTCAGGTCGCCGCGGAGATCGTGCGCCGGGTGCGGATCGGGCGGGGAGACGCCCCATGACCACAGACGAATTCGACTTTGTCTGTCGGCTTGTTCGCGAACGCAGCTCGATCGTTCTGGAAGCGGGGAAGGAATATCTCGTTGAGAGCCGTCTTGCTCCGATCGCCCGGCAACTTCAGCTTGGCTCGGTTGGCGAACTGATCGGGCGACTGCGGTCAGGCTCGGATAACGGGTTGCATATTCGCGTGGTGGAGGCGATGGTCACCAACGAGACCTCGTTCTTCCGCGACATTCACCCCTTCGAGGGATTGAAGGGCACCGTAATTCCAGAGCTGATGCGAGCGCGAAAGAGCGAACGACAACTCAACGTGTGGTCGGCCGCGTGTTCGACCGGTCAGGAGCCGTACAGCTTTGTTATCATGCTGCGGGAACACTTCCCGGAACTGAGCGGCTGGCGGGTGAACGTGTTGGCAACCGATTTGTCAACCGAAGTGCTTGGCCGAGCGCGCGAGGGACGTTACAACCAGATCGAAGTCAACCGCGGGCTGCCTGCTCCGGTGTTGGTGAGATATTTCAAGCAGCGCGGAACGCAATGGGAACTGAGTGAAGAGATTCGCCGAGCGGTCGAGTTCCGCGAGATGAATCTCGCTCGGCTGTGGCCGGTGCTACCGAAGATGGACATCATCTTCCTGCGGAATGTGATGATCTATTTCGATGTGGAGACGAAAAAGGCGATTCTCGGCCGCGTGGCTCGTCTCTTGCGGCCCGATAGCTACTTGTTGTTGGGTAGCGCTGAGACAACGCTCAATCTCGATCTGTCATTCCGCCGAGTCGAGAACATCAAAGGCGGGTTCTACCAGCTTGTGGGGTGAGAAGTCGGTGCCGCTTGCCGAGCGGCACAGCTTTCAGAGTAGTCCTCACGCTCCGCGTGATGCCGACGCGAAGCGGCGGAGCTAAAGACACATCACGCAAAGCGTGATGACTACTCTGAAGGCGGAGAGAAAGACACATCACGCGGAGCGTGATGACTACTCTGAAAACCGCCCAGGCAAGGCGGGACTACACGGGTTGGATGGAGGAATACTCTTGAACAGCCCAGACGAAGTAATCGGCGCACTCGCGGAAGCAGTCAGCACTGCCCTGCGCGAAATGGCCGGCGCTGAACCCGCACTCCGCGACTCATACTCCGCAACTGGCAGGGAGGGATTTGCAGATGTGAGCGCTCTTCTGAGCGTGACGACAGCTACAGGCGAAGGGTACCTCGTGTTAAGCGCGACTGAGCCAGTCGCTACGGCGCTTGCGCGGAGAGTTCTTGCCGGATCCGGCCGCGAGTTGGATGCGGGCGTGATCCGCGACTGTCTTGGCGAGGTGGTGAACGTGATCGCGGGTCAAGCCAAAACGTTACTCTTCGGCACGCCGTATCATTTCATTCTCTCGACACCAACAGTCGGGAGTGGTATTCCGTCTCTTGGGAATACCCAGCGGTGGGTCGCGAACTTTGATAGCGACTTCGGAGAATTGACTCTGCATGTGCGTCTGCCTGTATGATGGAGACGAATCTTGGGCAGACGGAGGTAACTGATGAGCGGAGAAGCGGCACAACCCGGCAGCTCGCGAGACGAGTTCGTGAAGAACCTCGACGAGTCCGGTCTGTCCTCTCTCCAGGAACTGCGTCAGGCGGCCGATGACGCTGGCGGTACCACTGGTTCAGTGTTGGCGGACGATCTGGTCGCGGCCGGCAAGCTCACGCGCTATCAAGCCGAATGCATTCTGGCTCGTCGATTCGACGATCTGGTGATTGGCAACTACGAGGTTCTCGACCGGCTCGGAGCCGGGGCAATGGGAACCGTTTACAAGGCCCGGCATCGCCGAATGAAGCGCGTGGTGGCGCTCAAGGTGCTCTCGAAGGATGTGGCCCGCCAGGAAGCGTTCGCGCAGCGGTTCCAGCGCGAAGTGGAAGTCATCGCCCAACTGACTCATCCGAACATCGTGATGGCGTTCGATGCCGATGAGTATGTCGGCGGACCTTTTTTGGTAATGGAATTCGTCAACGGCCGCGATCTGAGCAGCGAAGTAGCGAAGACCGGCGCGCTGTCGGTTGCCGACGCGCTGGAGTGCATTCTTCAAGCCGGCCAAGGACTGGAATATGCCCACACGCAGGGAATCGTTCATCGCGACATCAAACCGGGGAACATCCTGCGCGATGCAAGCGGCATGATCAAGGTGGCTGATCTGGGGCTGGCTCGAATCAGCGGTTCGGAGGGTCGAACGAGCAACACTTCGCTTACTCAGGCCGGTGGGGTCGTGGGCACAGTGGACTACATGCCGCCAGAGCAAGCGCTCGATTCGACCAAGATCGATCACCGCGCGGACATCTACTCACTTGGCTGCACGCTCTACTATCTGCTCGTCGGCAAGCCACCTTATGAAGGCACAACGATTCTGGCGGTTCTCCTGAAGCACCGCGAAGCACCGATCCCCGCTCTGTGTGCCGCGCGGCCGGATGCTCCTCACGGGCTGGACGCGATCTTCCAGCGCATGGTCGCCAAGCGCGCTGAGGACCGGTATCAGAAGATGACTGATGTGGTTGCCGCTCTCGAAGAACTCAAACGCACAGCTCCGCTGCCCACCACACGACCAGGCGCACCGGCTGCGGGCACCCAGAGCGTCATCAATCTGGGCGGCTCCACGGTCTCGCTTGACCCAGAGCAGGCAGATACCGCACGCAAGTCGGCGAGCATGGCCAGTCGTGTTGCCGGGCGCTCGGTAGTGCTGGCCGAACCATCGCGCACGCAGACGGGAATCATCCGCGGTTACCTCCGGCAACTCGGCATTGAAGTCGTCAGCGCCACCAACTCCGGGCTGGATGCGATTGCTCTGGCAAAGCAGGAGCGCGCGGATGTGCTCATCTCCGCAATGCATCTGTCGGACATGACGGGTGTGGAACTGGCTCACGAATTACTGGCCGACCCGGAGTGCGTGGGGGTTGGCTTTATCCTGGCGACAAGCGAGGCGGAGAGCGAAGAAGCGGGCGCACTGCCCGATAGCCATCGAGTCGTGCGCATGCTCAAGCCGTTCGACCCACAGAAACTCGCGGAATCCATTGCTCACGCCATCGGTTAACACGCGGGCAACTCACTTCTTCAGCGGGTGAATCTCGAACTTCCTCACATACAACTCGAATCCTTCAGACTGAAGCAGAATCTTCCCCGCGGCAGGGAACACATCGTAGGCGTGGTTCACTTTCGTGCCGTTGATCGACACACTGAGAGTTGTTCCCTCGCAGACACATTCCACCTTCGTCCACTCGCCAAGTTTGCTCTCCACATCGTCCTTTCCGCGAGTGTCGAGCAACTCCTTGAAGTCCGGGTCGTGCTTGTTCCACCAGAGTTGCCGGCTCGTGAAAACCTGCTTCGTTCCGCCTTCCTTCCACCGCGGGCGCTTGTCCGGACCGAGAACAATGTCGCTGGTGATCTGAACCGGGATCGTTTCTCCCTTCTGATCCTTTCCGCGAATCACAATCAGGTCGCCGTTGCAACCCTGCGCGAGTTGACACTCAATACTCGCCATCCACGTTCCTCCCGCACCTCCATCAGGCCCGGTCGCATGGAGCAGAAGTCCAGAGTTGCGGACGTACTTCCCGCCATCGATTTTCTTTCCCCACTTGTACTCAACCACGACGCGGTAGTCCTTGTACGCTTTCTCGGTGGCGATATAGCCGAAGCCATCACCGGTGATGTGCAATTGGCCGTCGGTGACGCGAAAGACTTTCTTCGGGTCTTCGCGCTTGGAATCTTTCAACCAGGTGGTCAGTCCGGTGAGATTCTTGCCATTGAATAGAGGCGTGACTTCTTTGGGGCTAATCGGCTCATCAGTCGCGTGTGTGCCAAGCGGCAACAGGGAAGCGACCGCGAGGGAGAAGAAGTAGCGGAGCATGTGAGAACCCTCCGAGGAGTGCGCTCAGAGTATCACGCTGGCGCGGTACTCGCTAGTTGTTGGTCGTGCTGAAGTAGGCCCGAGCCGAGGCGGGCAAAGTAGGTCCGGCGAGCCGAGCCGGACTGTATTGCTGTGCCGCTCGGCAAGCGGCACCTACCGATGAATGGTTGCACCGCGAACGTGTTCCGGTTACCGTGCAACCGGTTTTCTTCTTACGAGTTCACGCGCACCATGAAGCCTGCTGCTTGCCGAGCATTGAGACGCACTCTCTCCGCAGACCAGCCGACCTTCGGCATGTGGGTCTCGCTTGAATCGCCGGCTATCACCGAGATGGCCGTTGCTCTCGGACTCGACTGGATCGTGATCGACGCTGAACACGGCCACCTCGACTGGAAAGAGATTGCAGAACACATCCGGGCGACGGTTCGCAGCGAAATCGTCGCGCTGGTGCGCCTCGCGGAACTGAACGGCGCTCTTGTGAAGCGCGCGCTCGACATCGGGGCCGATGGCGTCGTGATTCCGTGGATGGAATCGGCGGCGCAACTTGCCCAGGCAGTGCGATTCGCTCGTTATCCGCTCGATGGCGTGCGCGGAATCGGCGCGGAACGAGCAACCGCGTGGGGTCAAGCGTTAGCCGAACACGCGGCCGATGCGAACGAACACGTCTTCGTTGTTCCAATCATCGAAACCGTGAAGGGTCGCGACAACCTCGCGGGCATGTGCAGCGTTGAAGGCGTCGATCTGTTCTGGTTCGGCCCGGCGGATTACTCCGCGTCGGCCGGTCATCGCGGGCAGTGGGAAGGACCGGGAGTCGCGGAAGCGATTCTGGAGATGAAGGACACGCTCCGACGCGCGGGGAAGCACTGTGGAGTTGTTGCAACGAGCGATGAGAACGTGCAACAGCGGTTGCAGCAAGGCTTCCGCGCGATCGGACTGGGCTTTGACACGAGCCTACTTCTGCGTGCGCTGCGCGGATCGCTCGCGGCCGTGGGCCGAGATCGCGTGATGCGTGCTGATCTGGAAGGTAGCCCCCACGCTCCTCGTGAGGATTCCGCTCGCGGAGCGAGCGGACCACACTCCAGAACGAAGCCCTTCCGCGTCTCCTTCACCGGTGACTTCCACAACGCGGAAGGGACCGTAACGTATCGCGATGTCGGTCTCGATGCACTCGTGGACATGGCGGACGCAATTGAAGTGGATTTCTTCGCGCGGCACCTTCCCGAGATCGCTCCATACCAACTCGAAGGGGCTAACGGCGTCATCGTGCTAACGCCGCGTGTCACCGCCGTGAGTCTGACTGCGAGTTCCGATTTGCTCGCCATCGGTCGCTTCGGTGTTGGCTACGACTCGGTCGATGTCGCCGCTTGCACCGCGGCGGATGTGTTGCTGTTCATCGCGGCCGGCGCGGTGGATCGCTCCGTCGCGGAGGCCACAATCGGCTGGATGCTCGCGCTGACTCATCACGTGCGAACAAAAGACCGGCTCGTGCGCGAAGCGAAGTGGGAAGACCGCAGCAAGTTCATGGGGAGCGAGCTTCGCGACCGCACTCTGGGCGTGATCGGCTTCGGCGGAATCGGAAAATCGCTGGTGAAGCTCCTCGTGGGCTTCGGCATGAAACCGCCACTGGTGTACGACCCGTTCGTGAAGCCCGTGGACGCGACACGGGCCGGCGTGACCCTCGTTTCCCTCGATCAACTGCTTTTCCAGTCCGACTTCGTCTCGATTCATTGCCCGCTGACCGCGCAAACATTGAACTTGATCGGCGCGCGCGAACTCGCGCTGATGAAACCGAGTGCTTTCCTCATCAACACGGCTCGCGGCGGAATCGTGGACGAAATCGCTC
>JAKEEV010000643.1 GCA_022616395.1 Planctomycetia bacterium
TCGAGGTTGATGGCTCCCGAGAAGGCAGACACCGATGAGTGTTTGGCGTTCACCAGGACATTCGGATCGGCCTTGAACACAATCGGGTTGGCCGCTGTCCCATCCGTCGTGATCTGAAAACCGGTGTACGTCCCGGCGCGGACAATGACTGTGTCACCAGCCTGCACCTCGTCCGCTGCGTGCTGGAGAGTGCGCCAGGGAGTGGTGGAACCACCGAGGGCGGAATCGGAACCTGTCGTGGCGACATAAAACGTTGCCGGAACGTCGCGGAGTTCGAGCTGTTCGAGCCGACCGAGCGCGGGAGCGGTTTTGCGAGCGTGCTTCTGACCTTTCGCAAGCCATTTCCCGACCTTGCGGAGCGACTTGCGAACGCAACCCGAGAGCGAAGTCATGTGTTCTTACCCTTTAATCTGATGTGAATTGAGTGCCATCGTTACTGCCCGCGCCATCCTGAAGTGTCGTTTCCCCTCCGCGCCGACACCGACGCAGAGAGACGACTTCAGAAGGCGTGACAGGAATGGAGCGAGTCGCGAGATGAGCAGCGGAGCGGGTCGAGGTAGGAGGGCGAGTTCTTCGCTACCACAATCCATTACAAGCAGCCTCGAGCGCGAAGAGGCTTGTTTCCGGGCACATCTTATGAATGAGGAAACCGATTTGGACGAGACAATCGGCTCGCTTCCCCACCTTAGATTGGTGGGCTGGCTTGTCAAGGACGATCAGGGACCATAGATGGAATTGTGCGCTTGCGCGCAGGGAGCAGTGAGAGATGGCCTGAATCCGCGCATGAATTGTTCGCGCCTGTCCGTCATTCAGCGCGGATTCTGGCAGAGGATGAACTGCCCAATTGCACGTCGCCCTCTCTGTGTGTAAGCTTCCGTGAGTTGTTGGGACAAAAAACGCGCCTGAAATCCGTTGTCGAAGTCCTCCTGGTGAGGATGGAGCTTTTTTGTGGACATTGGCGAATCCTTTGGTGACTCACTCCTCTCCAAACAACGCGCTCAGAGGATTTTCGACTCGGCAAGAAATGAAACAAGGCGGTCTCAGACTTTCTCACGACCCAACACCTGGGAGGATACCCGGACAACACGTCCACCTGTCTTCACTCGTGGGAAGGCCGGTCGCTCTTGATCGGTTCCCAACATTAAGGTGAACACGAGCGTGCGGGAATCACACGATGTGGTTCCCGCACAACAGAAGTGAGTGGCGCACTCGCCACCCGCCACTCTGTTCGCTGTCCATCTCTTTACTCGTCCCTCGGAATGATGTTTCCCGTGAGCTGCACGACCTGGAATCAGGCCGGTGTAGTCAATGGTGTGGAATGAACTCCACAACCACACGAGGCATTTTGTCTCCACGGATGGCACGGCAGCGCAGTCCACCCAACCCTCCGTTAAGGATCACCGCCATGAAGCTTCCCCCTGAGCACGGACAACCGCGGGCAACGAAGGTCGCGAACACCTGCCAGTTATCAAAGCCGCGCGCATTGAACTTGGAGACACTTGAAGCGCGCGATGTCCCCGCTGCCTTCGCCTTCGACTTCGACACCTCCACCACCACAGCGCCGGCCGGTTACACACACGTTCCGCTAATAACCTACAACTCGTCGCGTGGCTACGGGTGGCAGTCCACAAGCGGAATGCACGCCGTCAACCGTCCAGTCGGTAACGCACTGACACGCGATCTTCACCTGGGAACTGACCGCACGTTCCGCGTCGCTGTCCCCAACGGTCAGTACGATGTGGTCGCGACTCTCGGTGATGGGAGATCGACGCGCGATCGAGTTTCCGTCTGGGCCGAGGGGCAACGGCTGGCTTCCAACGTCAAAACGAATCGAGGGCAGTTCCTGGAGGTTCGCGGACGGGTGAGCGTCTCGGATGGGCAGTTCACCTTGCGGATCGCTGATAGTGGGGGCGTGAACAAACAGTTCGCCATCGCCGCGCTGACTCTCAAGTCGGTCGATATGAATGCGACTTCGGTCTTTGGGAACACCTCAGCGACGGCACAAACCGCCACCTTCGACAAGCAAAGCGTCGAACTTGGCATGAAGTTCAAAACCGCGGCCGATGGCTTCATTACCGGAGTCCGGTTCCACAAGGCGACCGGGAACACCGGAACTCATGTCGGCACCCTCTGGAACGCCAGCGGGAAGAAACTGGCATCAGTCACGTTCACCAACGAGACCGCCTCCGGATGGCAGGAAGCCAGGTTCTCCACACCCGTCGCGGTGAAGGCGGGCACTAACTATGTGGTCTCCTATCACGCTCCGCGGGGCAACTACTCATACTCACATGACTACTTCCAGGTGTCCGGTCTCTCGAATGGGGCGCTGACGGCACTGGCGAGCGGGCCCACCGGCAACGGCCTGTTCCGCTACGGCTGGGGCGCTCCGAACCAGAGCTACAAGTCAACGAACTACTGGGTGGATGTGACCTTTGCTCCGAACGTGGACACGCCGCCACCCACGGCCAACGCTGGCACGGACAAGACGGCCAATGAGGGGACTTCGGTCCAGTTTTCGGGGTCCGCAACTGGAAGTGGACTGACTTACAACTGGAACTTCGGGGATGGGAGCACAAGCGGAACGCTCACGCCAACTCACAAGTACAACGACAACGGAACCTACACGGCCACTTTGACCGTCAGGGACTCGGCGGGGCGGGTGGCCACGGATACCGCGCTTGTCACCATCAACAACGTTGCTCCGACGGCGAGTTTTGGCAACGGAGGAGCGGTCACGCTCGGAGCTGCCAGCAGCGTCTCCTTCAGCAATACCGTTGATGTCGCTCCCGACCTCGCGAGCGGCTTGAAGTACAGTTTCGACTTCCACAACGATGGCATCTGGGAGGTGGTTGACTCATCACAAGCATCCGCCCGGTACACATTCGGTTCAGCCGGGTCGTTCAACGTCCGAGGAGTGGTGAAGGACAAGGACGGTGGACTGACCGGCTACGCCACGACTGTCATCGTCAACAATCCGCCGTCAAGCAATCCGACATCGCCACCCAATCCAGGAGGAGGATACGAGGGCATTCTCCGCACTCTCTATGTCTCGGCAACCGGTAACGATTCGGGGAACGGCTCCGAGACCAACCCGTGGAAGACCCTTCAGAAGGCCGCGAATAACGCGCGGGCCGGAGACATGATTGTGGTGCGCGCTGGAACCTACGCCGGATTCCAGATTGAGACCGACGGGACAGCGGCCAACCCGATTGTGTTCAAGGCCGATCCGAATGTCCTGGTGAACGCCAAACACTCATCGGTGTCTGCCTTCTCGGGAGCCATCAACCTCGA
>JAKEEV010000644.1 GCA_022616395.1 Planctomycetia bacterium
GCCTCTTTCAAATCTTCCGGGAAGTTGTTCTGCCCGGACATGACTCGCCATCGGCGGACAGGATGAGCAGCACACAGGTCGGTGCCGGGTCCGCACATGAACACCGGAGATGCAGCAACTTCGTGGATGAACCCGCGATCAAACTCCCACTCGGTCAGTTCCTCCATGTCGTCCGGAGGAACGCCCAGCCACGAGCATTCGTGTTCGGAGAGCAGTTCGTGTTCGCGATCTTCGAGCGGCAATCGGCCCGGATCGTATTCGGGCAAACGAGAGCGTTCGATCTGCACGCGGATGAACTCCGCGCGTGCGGCGAAGTCGTTCTCGTCCAGCCAGTCGGCGTAGACGAGCCTCGGAGTGTCCTCGTCGGGCATCTCGCGAATGGTGCGCAGCAGAGCGTCTTCGGTTGACATGGCGACATGATAACAGACGAGATGCCGAAGCAAGAGGTCGGAGGTGTTCCAAAGGAGGAGGCATTCGCTGGGTGCCATTGTCTTCATAGTAGTCATCACGCGGAGCGTGATGTCGCCGCGAAGCGGCGGGCTTTTCTTCGGTGGCTGCGCTTCTGACATCACGCGGAGCGTGATGACTACTCTGAACGGCACTACGAAGAACGGCACCCAGCGAATGCCTACTACTTTGGGCTATAACACGCCCGGTTCTTTCGGATCGACCGCCAGAAGCCCATTGAAGCTCTTCAGAACCTCAATCGTCGAGATATAGTCGTTGAAGTGCTCCATGAACGGGTCGGGGACATCGGTCCACACCTCGACGCGCCGGTTGGAGGCGACCAGAGCCTCGGCTTCCGCCGGTTCAACGCCCGCGAGGTGCCCGACTAGCCCTTCCGTCTCGTTGCGAATGTGTTCGCCTGAAACTAGAGCCATCGCGATCCACCAATCGCCCTTCGCTACGACAATCTGGTCGCCTTCGCGCGTCACACCAAAGCCGGGAAACTTCGCGGAGAGGCGCTTGACCGCTTCCTCGATGGTGAAGTCGGTATCTGGTTGCAGCAGACCTAACGCGCGGTACATGGGGTGACTCGTGCTGGCGAACGGCCGGCGTGAGCCGGCTGGTAAACCCATATCGTAACCGAGCGGATAGGGTCATACCAGCCGGCTCACGCCGGCCGTTCGCCACGCCATCAGGCCCGCACGATCTTCTCTCTTCCCTCACGCACGCTCTTCGTCGCGTTGCGGGTATCGATCACGAGTTTCGAGTGCGCAACGATGAATGCGTAGTCGTAGGCGGAGTGGTTGGTCGCGATCAGCACGCAATCCTGCTCCGCGAGGTATTCTGCTGTTAGTGGCACGCTATCCATCGACAGATGCGGCCAGTGGCGC
Organism: Planctomycetia bacterium; assembly: GCA_022616395.1. GTDB lineage: Bacteria > Planctomycetota > Planctomycetia > Gemmatales > Gemmataceae > Gemmata. The sequence goes on from JAKEEV010000644.1 coordinate 1,338, forward strand.
ATTCGCGGAAGTGTGTGGACGTGCGGATCGTTGTAACTGACAGAAGCCCCCTTCTTGAGGAGCAAGTCCATCAGCTCGAAGCTGGGAGACTCACGCGGGTCGTCCACATCTTTCTTGTAAGCCATGCCGAGAATCGCGACCTTGCTTCCCTTCACTGCCTTCCCCGCCTCGTTCAGAGCATCCGCGACCTTGCTAATGACATACGCGGGCATGGCGGTGTTCACTTCGCCCGCCAACTCGATGAAGCGCGTGGTCAGACCGTATTGGCGAGCGATCCAGGTGAGGTAGAAAGGATCGATAGGAATGCAATTGTGAACGGCGATGCCGAAGCTCGTAACGAATGTGTGGTTATCGGCAACTTCCATCGAGAACACCGCTCCCGGATCGACCCGTTCGACACTCACGACCTCGGCGGTGGCGTAATCGCCGTGGTGGCGCCAGCTTCGTGGGGCAGTGTCCCGCACACGGTTCTCTCGGAATACCGCAAGCCGCTCTTGCTTGGCGCCGATCAAGAGCGGTTCGAGCAATTCCGCCTGCCGTCCGCTCACTCGCAGGTGCGGCTTGTGCTTGTGGCACACCGGAATCATCCCATCGCCGTGCAATAAGAGCAGCGCTTGCTGGAAGAGTACCGGGCTGGAACTGAAGTAGCCGACTGAAATCGCGTTCATGCGGTGGGTGTACGTCCGGCTCTTCTTGCAGTAAGTGTGCGTGGGTTTGCTGAGATACACGTCGCCGTCCCCGCGAAGCAGACCGGCGAGCAATGCCCGGCGGATTGCTCGCGGGGCATTCATCAGCATGGCCGGAGCGTGAGCGTCTTCGGATCGCACACCGCAGCGGAGTTCGTCGCGGAGGAGTGTCGCGAACAGTTTCGACGACACTTTGATGTGAACCGTCTTGCACGTCGAGAGTCGGTGAACCGAGTGACGAAATCCGAGCCGTGTGAGGATGCGGCAAGCATCAGTGATCAATTCGTCTTCATGGGAACCGAAGCACAATCGTGTGCGGAGCGCTTTGTCTTCGGTGATGCAACCTTCGCTGAGGTAGTAGCCAACAAGCCGGGCGAAGTCTTCGTCCACAGATAGCACTGCCGGCACCTGATTCCATGAACTTCCTTTGCCCGTGACGAGCAGAACATCGGCGCGCGCAAACGGGGCCGTGCCCGCATCTTCTAAATCACGATACACGTCGAGCGGGAGTGTGTTGTAGCGGTACACATCCTTCGCCCCGACGTGTCGAGCAATGCACGCGGGGCGCACGGTTGCATCATGGTCGCGCCAGTGGCCCGTTCGTGGCATTACCCGAATGCTGGTGAGTTCGTGGCGCACTGCCACATCGATGAGGTCGATGGTGGGCACGAAGGCAACGTCTTCCGGCCAAGTTGAAAGCAAGACGATCTCGTCGCCGGGTTTCAGGTCATCGGCTCGGCGCTCCTCGATCCCGTCGTAGCCGCGGATCAACATTGGGTGGCCGTCGGTCACGGTGAGATGTCGGTTTCCGCGCACGTTTACTTTCAGCAATGACGTCGGACTGTTCCGCCGGAACAGATGCGTGACCGGTTTGAAGGACGCTTTTCCCGTTTGCGGATCAACAGAGAGTGATTCCAGACCGACTGGGTGAACCTCCTCGACGCCCGGTGAGCCGATCTTCGGGCTTGTCGCGAAGCGGTCGAACAACTCCGCGAAGCGCAGTGTGTGAACTCCGCGCCCGTCGCGGACGGTCACCCATTCGTGACCCCCCAGACAATGGCCGCCAAGCCCCGGGCCGGGATAGAATGCCTGGAAGCCGAAGGGTTTGGTCTTGGCCGCGTCGATGACTTCCCAGACATCAATGCCCATGCGGTCGTAAAGCACCTTCAGTTCATTCACCAAAGCGATGTTGATCGCTCGATATGTATTCTCCAGGATCTTGCACGCCTCCGCCACTTCCGGAGTCGAAACGCGAACTACCTTCGGCACGATGGCCGAATACAGCGCGCACGCGACATCGCCACTCGCTTCGTCCAGCCCGCCGACTACCTTCGGAATGTGGTTGACGGAGTGAGTCGGGTTGCCGGGGTCTTCGCGCTCCGGACTGAACGCGACGAAGTAATCGCATCCCGCGGTCAACCCGGAGCGTTCCAGTACGGGAAGCATGACGCTGCGTGTCGTGCTCGGGTAGGTGGTGCTTTCGAGAATCACCAGTTGTCCGCGACGCAATCGTCCCGCGATGGCGTTCGCGGAGTTCACCACGTAGGTCAGGTCCGGTTCGCGTGCGTCGGTGAGCGGAGTTGGAACGCAGATCAGGATCGCGTCCGGTTCGTTGAGGCGAGCAAAGCTGTCGGTTGCCTCGAAGCCCTTCGCACGCATCTCCGCGATGAGAGTATCTGGAATTAGCTTGATGTACGAACGCCCCGAGTTGAGCTTCGAGACCTTGTGCGGGTCGATGTCGAAGCCGAGCACGCGAAAACCCGCCTGCGCGAATGCGCGCCCCAGCGGCAACCCGACATAACCGAGGCCGATGATGCCAACCGTGGCGCTCTTGTTCGCAATGCGCGCAAGCAATGCGGAATGCAGTTCCGACATGCGTATTCCATCCTGGACCGGGCGAGGCGGTGATAGTTCCCCCGCGAAATGTTCGCTTGGAGGCGTGGGGAGTGTCAAGCCGAACCGGGCGCGTGACCTGAAAACGGATGATTTCAGACAAACATCCTCCCGGTCACCCTCGTCGGTTTAATAGGTGCTGATACGCAATCGCATTGATTCGTTTCCGTCTGCGGCGGGTTCCGCAAATCCAATGGGATACTTGACTTTTGTACAGTAATAGCGCATACTGGAGGAGAAGGAACCGGCACGCCAGACCGACCACCCTGCGCGCCGGCAGCCACCC
>JAKEEV010000645.1 GCA_022616395.1 Planctomycetia bacterium
AAGTGCGTGAGACACCAAAACAGCAGGCCGTTCCAGAGCAGATACTGGCCGAGCATGAAGCACAGATCGAGCGACCAGGCCGGGCGGAAGAATCGCTGACCGGCCTTCGCGGGGAACGCAAGTTCCAGCGGTCGAAACACCGCGACGAGGAACAGCAAGCTCAAACCAGTCGCGAGCAACAACTCGATGATGTTCATGCATGTTCCCGCCAAAGAGCTATCACGGTTTGGGCGCGTTCGCGGAATTGGGCGGTGGTGGAGACAGGGGCTGCTGAATGGTGCCAGTTGGAATTTGCTCGGTCGGAGGGCGGAATATGCCCGCCGACTTGGCGCCAGCGATAAACGTCGGCGCGGGTTGCTCTGAGGAACCGGCCGGGGTCAGACCTCTTGTGACACCGACGCCGTTGAGCGACTTCGTACCGCTCATGAACGTCGGCGGCTTTTCGGGGGCGGGTTGCTCTGCCGACTGTTGGTTCGCAGGCGGATTCGGCACATTTAAGCCGAGCGGATGCGGTTCGGGCATCGGTTCCCGCTTCGAGAACATCTCAAACGCGCCGCTGCGACAGCCAATGAACGCCCCCACAAGGATAATCGCGGGGAGGAACGCCGCGAGTTTGAGATACCGCTTCCGCCAATCCATCGTGCTTTCCCTTGAGATTCACTTCTCGGAGGGCTTATACCGAGCCTTCCCCAGTCGCTCCAAGGCCAACTTCGCCTGTTGAGTGCGGAAGGCGGACGGTTCGCCGGCGGCGAGTTCCTTGAGCAGTTCACGCGAATCTTCCGTGTTGAGCGCTTCGAGCAACTCGATGGCTCGCGAGTCAGTTACGAGAGTCGCGTCCGTCTCCTTTTCGTCCTTTGTCGCGGGTTTCAGTTTCATCCTCGCCATCTTGAGCGCGGTATCGGGTTCGGTGGCAAGGCGAGCCATCGCCAGATACGCATCCTCGGCCTTGCCCGCGGCAAGCGTGGCCCAGAGTTTGGCAGCGCTTGTCTCTTTCTTCACCGCTTCCGTCAGCGGCATCGCTTGAAGCCGCACATCCCACACGAGAATCGTGTGATCGCCGCCCGCGGTGAGCAACTTCGAGCCGTCTGGCGTGAAACCCAGCACGCGAATCGCCCCACGATGCCCGCGAAGCGTTCGGCGAACCTGTCCGGTCGCGGACTCGCAGAGGTAAATACCATTGCTCCACTCCGACGCGAATTGTCCGCCGGTTGAGGAAATCGCGATTATCCCGTGATAGGCGGGAGAACCACCTTGAGCGTGCATGAAGCGGACCCGCGAAACCAGTTTGTCGGTTCCCGCTTCGACGATCCGCAACTCGTCCTCGTTCGGGGCGAACTGGCACCAGCAAGGGTTGGGGCGAAGCGACCTCAGTTTGTGAATGTAGTCGCGGGCATCCTTCCAGGCGGGGGGAAGTTCCTTGCCGGTCTTCGCGTCTCGGCGTTCGGGCGATGTGGGGTAGGTGAAGATCACCGAGCCGTCGGGCGAGAAGCCGGGAGCGAAATTACCCGCGTCCGAGTTCCACGACGCGAGCTTCTTGCCGCTGGACCACTCCCACACTTCGCACGGCTTGTCGTTTGCAGAGTGCTCGGCCCAGGTCAGCACGGACTTGCCGTCGGGTGCGAACACCGCGGTTCGCGGTTCGAGTTTCGCCATGTCGCCCGGCAGCGGAACTTCCAGACCGGTGAGGATGTCGCGCGCGATCAGGCGGCCGGGGTTGTAACGGTCATAGGTGCTGTAAAGGATGGTCGTTCCGTCGGGCGTGAATGTCGGTTCGTCGTAGCGCGCTCCGGTGAAGGCGCGAAGTTCCTTTCCGGTTGCCAGGTCCCAGAGCCGAACGGTTCGGTCGTACCCCCAGGTGAGTAAGAGCTTACCGTTGGGCGATAGTTGCGCGTATTCGACCGGCGCGCGGTGTCCAAGCGCCTCGTTGAGCGGTCGCGGTGTCTTTGCGTCCCACAGCCGTACCAGCCCATATTCGTCCGCCGTCGCGATTCGAGTGCCATCCGCGGAAACCGCGACCGCAGTGGGCGTGTCCGCGTGCCCTTCGAGCCGACCAAGTTCCTTCCCCGCGATCAAGTCGATGACGAACGTCTTGCCATCGATGGCAACGACCAGTTCGCGACCGGATGGCGTGAACGCGAACCCGCCCCAATCGGTGGGCTGACCGTCGCCTCGCTCGTACTTCCACCGGGTTAGTTGCCTCCGCTTGCCGGTCTCGAGATCGTACAGATCGAATCCCCATGTCTCGTCCTCAGCAACGAAGACAACGAGCGAGCGGGCGTCGGGCGTGACGATGAGGCGTTCCCCTCTCGGCACACGCACAGGCCTCGATGGTTTGCCAGTCTCCACGTCCCACGTCGTTGCCGTGTATTCCGCAGCATCTGGATTCGCCAGTTTACGGAAGGTGACGAGTGTCTTACCGTCGGAGGAGATGCGAAAGTCATCAGCGCCGACCGCGCCGAGGTCGATATTGTCGACCCGCTTGAGCTTCTTGGCGGTGTCGGTCGGCTTCAACTCGAAGACATGAACCGCATATCTCACCGCCGAACTCCACAACCCCGCGGCCCGCTTGCCACCGGCGCTGAATTGGAAGTCGGTGTACTTCGCGCCGTCGCGTGGCCATTCCGCCTCAACGCCACTGAACCCGCTGAGACCGACCCTCCCAGCCGGGAGTACCGGCGGCACTTTAGCCTTCGGATCGGTGAACTCCCACACACGAAAATCGTCCGGGAACACCTTCGCGCGCTTGTCCCCTTGCGCCGGCTCTCCACGCAAGACGACCGCGAACCCGCCGGTTGGTCCCCAAACCAAACCTTTGAACAGTTCGTCGTTGATCTCTCGCTCACGAATCGGGAGACCGGTGGTTGCGTCCCACACCGTAAGGATGAACGTTGCGCGATAGGAATTCCGCACCGTGGCAAACTGCTTGCCGTCCGGGGAAATCGCGAGGTGCTCAATGGCGCTGCCGGCTCGGAAGCGGTCGTCTCCCAAGCGAACCAGAGCGCCCGGAGGCAGGTCGGACGCGGTCGCCGATGACGCGGTGAGCAACACGAAGAGGAAGAGGAGCACAGCACGGATCATGAGCAGAACTCCACGACACGCAACTCACCGCATGGTAACCCAACGGAGCGGATTGATGCGAGATGAAGTGCTTGAGATGAGAACGCGCCAGAG
>JAKEEV010000646.1 GCA_022616395.1 Planctomycetia bacterium
CAACCCGGCTTTCGACCTTTTGAAACGGTCTCTGAGAACTTGTAATCCGCACCCCGCCCGGTTGTATAATCCATTACACGAACTGATCAGATTCGTACCACTTCCCGAAGTGAAAGGTGAAAAGATGGCGACTGCTGTTGCTCCCGAAACGCAAGGGCTGGGCGTCAAGGACGCGCCTCCAGCCGCTCCGCCCATCACGGTGACCGAGAAGGCGGCGACCGAAGTCAAGCGCCATATCGCGGACATGGAAAGTCGCGGAGAACTGGAAGCGGGTGCGAAGCTGTTCCTGCGCGTGAGCGTGCGAGGAGGAGGCTGTAGCGGCTTTCAGAACAAACTCGACCTTGACCACAAGTTCGACGAGAAGATGGACCACAAGTTCGAGTTCCACGGCATCGATGTCGTGATCGACAAGCGGTCGATGCTCTACCTCAGTGGCGCCGTCGTCGATTTCCACGACGACCTGAACAAGCGCGGATTCACGATCACCAACCCCCAGGCCAAGAGCACCTGCGGCTGCGGCAGTTCGTACAGCATGTAGTCATTGGTCATTGGTCATTGGTCATCAGTCTGAGTGGTCTTGCACGACGCGCGAGGATCGCGAAGACCGACGAATGACTGATGACCAATGACTAAGGACCAATGACCAATGACGGACCACTTCCACCGCCTCGGCCTTCCGAGGCGGTTTGCGCTTGATGCCGACGAACTGGAACGGGTGTATCTCGCGCGTTCGCGGGCGATCCACCCGGACTACCACGTCGCGGGATCGGCGGCGGACCTCAGTGCGAGTCTGGAACTGTCAGCGGCGGTTAACGAGGCATACAACACCCTCCGCGACCCGTTTGCGCGCGCGGAGCACCTACTGGCACTCGAAGGCGGTCCGACTGCAAGTGAACACAAGCAAATTCCGCAAGCATTCCTCGCGGAGATGCTTGACGCACGCGAACAGATCGAAGCAACTCGCGGAGTTCCGGGCGAGTTGGAGAAACTGGAACGCGAGTTCAAGACCCGCTTCGATGGAATCTTGACCGAGGTGGGCAAACTCTTTGACTCACTCGGAGCACTTCCGCCCGACGACCCGCAAAGAGCGAACCTCTTGCTACTCATCCGGGGTCTATTGAACGCGGCCAAGTACGTTCGCGGACTGCTGAGAGACCTTCACGCTGACTAGGAGAGCTGTCATGTACGACCCGGCGAACCTGAAGAAGATGAAGACGATGAAGGAACTGGCTCCCGAACCGATGGCCGCGTTCCACGCGCTCAACGACGCGGTCTTCAAGGAAGGCGCACTCTCGGTGAAGGTGAAGGAACTGATCGCAGTCGCGGTCGCAGTCACTACGCAGTGCCCGTACTGCATCGACGTGCATGTGAAGAAGGCGAAGGCGGCGGGCGCGACCGAAGCCGAATTGACCGAGGCAACGCTTGTCGCGGCTGCGCTGAAGGCCGGTGGTGCAGTCACTCACGGCACGCACGCGATTGGCTGAGACAACCGGGCGCTTAGCTCAGAGGCAGAGCACTCCCCTTACACGGGAGGTGTCACAGGTTCAAATCCTGTAGCGCCCACTGCGAGAAAAGACTGCGATTGATAGCATGTGACCGACAGAAAACAGGCGGTCGTCAACTCTCTTATTTCCTGGAATTCTTCCAGGAAAACTCTCGCGTCCATTGTCAGAGGTCAACCATACTGACACGCACTTTGGCCATCTTGGTTGCGGCCGTTGCCCTGACCGCAGGTGAACCAACTCGGTGCGACGACCCCCGGCGTGGCGGCCGGACAAGAAAGCCGGCGGAGTCGTTAGTGGTGTCCCAAACAGTTCGCCCGCGCAATCCGCGAGCGCTGAGGAGCGCCCTCGTCGAATCACCGGATTCCACTCTTCGGGAGGTGCCCCAATGCCCGATCCCGCCACAGTCGCGCGCACTCTCTACCTCGATCTGATCGAACGGTGCCTGCTCAACACGATCTACGAGGACGACTATACCGACTGGAGCCAGCCGGGGGTTGCCCGGAAGTTCGACCCTCTGAAGCGCCAGCGTGGGCTTGACTGGCCGACGGTCGCCCACACCATGATCGGTCAACTCCGGCTCCGGAACCTGCGCGAACTCGCCGAACAGGCGCTCGCTCAGGGAATCCCCGGCGACTTCATCGAGACCGGCGTCTGGCGCGGTGGAGCCTGCATTCTCCTGCGCGCTGTCTTGAAAGCGTATGGGGTGACCGACCGACGAGTATTCGCCGCCGACTCGTTCGAGGGCTTACCGCGGCCCAACACCGAGGCGTATCCGGCCGATACCGGCGACGCCCATCACACCTTCCGGGAACTCGCCATTCCCCTCGAACAGGTTCAAGCCAACTTTGCCAAATACGGACTGCTCGACAACCAGGTTGTGTTTCTGAAGGGGTGGTTCAAGGACACGCTGCCGGGCGCTCCGATCGAGCGTTTAGCTCTCCTGCGGCTCGACGGTGACATGTACGAATCAACGACGGATGGCTTGAGCCACCTTTACGACAAGGTCTCGCTGGGTGGTTTCGTCATCGTCGATGACTATGGAGCGACCCCCAATTGCCGAAGGGCGGTGGATGACTTCCGGCGGCAACGGAGAATTGCCGAACCGCTCGTCAACATCGACACCCTCGGCGTCTACTGGCGGAAACTGATACGAAGTCCCTCAAACGGACCAAGCGACTGAATCCCCACAGACACATCGCGGGACAACCCGCGTTCCCACCGAGCGATCGCTCGGACGCCAAGGATCTCAGTTCCCGTTGAATTCTGCTTTGCGTTATTGAATTGAGAAGAACTCGATCTGGACTGATGACATCGAACGCCCGCGTGGGCATAATGTTCGCCGACTCGATCACCTCCCTCTCGCCCCAGCAGGTGACTCCCGTGCGCTACCTCTTTGGTCCTGCATCAATCGCGTTCGCCAATGAGTACCTCGCCGAGGACCGCCACAGTGGAAAGTGTGTCTGCCTGGGCGCGGACATCCCGTGCGACTCCGCCGACACCTGGGACGCCATCGCCAGCCGACTGCCGGCCGGCTGGAAGCCCGAGCGGATTGTCGTTCGGCTCTCGCAGGTCAATCTTCCCATTGGCCTCTGGTCCGCAACGGTCCCAATCATCGGGCTGGCGGAAGACTGGGATCTGCTCGGGCACTACTACCGCCACACTTTCCCCATGTGTGACGTGGTTCTGGCTGACCCACCCGCCGCGACCGCAATCGAGAGCATGGGGTTCGGCCGGGTTCTGACCGCGGACCTGTGCGGACTGGGTCGATCTGCCCTCGAACTTCCAGTCGGAGACGCACAGGACATCGACGTATTGGTTCTCGACGACCTACACCCAGCGGTTCGGCGTGAAGGGCTTCCCTGGGTCGGGCGGATTGCTCAACTCGCCGATAGTTGCCGGGTTGTGGTTCGCAGACCGACCAACTTGGCGGCAGACCGCGCCCTGTTGGCTCGCACGCGGTTCTTCGCGCAGCTCCCCGGTTTCGGCAGCACTGACCGACTGGCCTACGAAGCGGCCGCGGCCGGGGCGGTTCTGTTCCGCGTTCCAACCGCGTGGGATGGAGCCGACGGACTGCGCACGGGAATCGATTACATCCCCTACAACGGGCAGAACCTTGAGCGCATCATCCTGCATTTGCTCGAAAGCCCCGCGGAGTACCGTCCGGTAGCTGGGGCGGGGCGCGCTCGGGTGCGAGAGTTCACCTACTCAGCGCGCCTTGGGCTGGGTCTGGCTGCGGCGAATACCGTGCGGGAGTCATCGACCGAGCGTGCCCAGCGCCGAAGTGAAACTGGAGCCGCGCCCGGTTTGGGTTGGGCCGCGTGGGCGGCCACCCTCGGGCGACCTCTCGTCGGAGTGCCGGAACCCGGCGGACCGGATGACAGGCCGGAGTTGGCAGTAGCACGCGGAGTTATCGCCTCGACTCCAGTGGATGCGGTCAGACACTTTGAGCAAGCTCTGGCTCTCGATCCGACACACCCGGTTGCCGCAAGTAACCTGGCTGAAGCTCTGGCCGCGGCTGACCGGGCCGAGGATGCGGTCGCCGTGGCGAAGCGGGCCGTCCAACAACTCGAAGTCTCCGCTCCTCGTCCGTTCGCGGCCTGGGATGTTCCGCTCTATCCGCTCGCCGATGTGCTCGCCCGATGTGAGTGGGAACGTCTTGTCTGGCTGGCTGGTGGAAACCCGACCATTGAGGCAGAAGCCAAGCGCGGGCTGCTCCGGTGGCGGCTCCACGCTCTCCTCGCCCGGCTGACCGACGACCTGTCGCACTACCACGAATCCGCGCTCGCTCGACCAGACCTGGCAACCACCCACGCGGCTCTCGGCTGCGCTCTGGCGCGTCGGGGGCGGGTCCACGAGGGATTGCCTCACCTGAAGGGAGCGGTTGCGGCCGATCCCTTCGACCGAGCTGCCGCGCGTGCGCTGTTTGCAGCTCTGGGAGATGCGAAAGACTCAATCGGCCAACGGCTCTTCGTGAGGCAACAGCGCAGACTGGTGGCCGCGGCAGCCGAGGATTGCCCCGCGGAACAGTGGCTGGACAATGCTGGACCGGTCGGGGATGAGCTGGTTTCGGTGATTATCGTTGTTCACAACCAGCCGGAGTTCACTCGTGTCTGCCTGGAGAGCGTCCTGCGCTGCACTCGCCCGCCAGTGGAACTCATTCTGGTGGATAACGGCTCAGAAACCGAAACAAGTTCCCTCCTTGCTGATTACACGCGCCGGCCCGGAGTCGGCCGGGTGGAACTCCTCCGTACCGGGAAGAACCTCGGCTACCCCGCGGCAGCCAACCGCGGACTGGCGGTTGCCCGCGGGGAGTTTCTGGTGCTCTTGAACAATGACACAGCAGTCACTCCGGGGTGGATTGAAAGTCTCCTCGAACGACTGCTCGCCGACTGGCCGCGAGTCGGACTGGTCGGGCCGGTCACCAACGCCGCTCCCGACCCACAGCGAGTGCCTCTGGGTTACACCGACCTGGAGGACCTCGACGAGTTCGCGATCTCTCGCCGCCGGACACACGTGGGGGAAGCCCTGGAGGTCAAACGGCTGTCGGGGTTCTGCATGGTCACGTCGCGGCAAGCGTACCAGGCAATCGGGCCACTCGACGAGCAGTTTGGGATCGGGTTCTTTGAAGACGATGACTGGTGCGTCCGCGCCCGCAGGGCGGGATATGCTCTGGTCGTCGCGCTGGACACGTTCGTCCACCATTTCGGAAACGCAACGTTCCGGGCGGTCGGGGCCGATACAGAAGCTCTGTTGCGGGCGAACTACGAGAAGTTCCGGGCCAAGTGGGGCGAAGACGAAGCCCGCCCATATCACCTCCCGGCAACTCCACGCGAGAAAGCCGCTCGGCAAACGGTCTCCCTGTGCATGATCGTCCGAAACGAGGAACACCACCTGCCGGACTGCCTCTCCTCGGCCCGCGATCTGGTGGATGAGATGGTGGTCGTTGATACCGGCTCGACCGACCGGACAAAGGAAATCGCCGCCGGGTTCAGCGCGAAGGTGTTCGACTTCCCCTGGGTGGACAGCTTCTCGGCGGCACGCAACGAGAGCATCCGGCACGCAACCGGGGACTGGGTATTCTGGCTTGATGCCGACGACCGACTCGGTCACGACGACCGGGAGAAACTTCGACGGCTCCTCGGCAGCCTGCGCGACGAACTCGCAGCGTATGTGATGAAGTGCCGGTGCGTGTCCGACACGCCCGGTGCGTCCGAGACCGTTGTAGATCACGTTCGCCTCTTCCGCAATGACCCGCGACTGCGGTGGCGGTATCGGGTTCACGAACAGATTCTGCCCGCTCTTCGAGAAGTCGGGGCCGATGTCCGCTGGTCGGACGTGGCCATCACTCATCTCGGATACGCGGAGCCTGGCGCACGCGGGCCGAAGCTCGAACGCGACCTGCGCCTGCTGCGTCTGGAGGAAACCGAACAGCCAGACGACCCATTCACGCTCTTTAACCTCGGATCGGTGATGCTCGAACTCCGCCAGACGGAGGAAGCACTGCCGTATCTTCTTCGCAGCCTCACCCGGTCCCATCCGCGGGATTCGATTGTCCGCAAGTTGCACGCCCAGATCGCGCAGTGTCACCACCGCGCCGGACGGCAGGAAGAGGCGCTGCGGGCTTGTGCCGCGGGCCGAGAGCACTATCCGGATGACGCCGAGTTGCTCTTCGTCGAGGGGCTTGTGAGGCAGGACGGCGGCGACTGGGAAGGGGCGGCCGGATGCTGGCGGCGGCTGGTAGACGGACGTGACGGGTACCACTTTGCCAGCGTGGACGCGGGCTTGCGCGGGTATAAGAGCCGCCACAATCTGGCTTTGGCGTACTTCCAGTTGGGTCGTCCGGTGGAGGCCGAGGAGCAGTGGCGGCACGCGGCCGAAGAGTGCCCGTCATTTGTTCCTGCATGGGTTGGGTTGGGTCGGATGGGAACGGCGCGCGGAGATCGCGCACTTGTCGCGCTCGCGGTTGCGCGACTCGAAGCGCTGGGCGAAACCGGGCAGATGGAAGTGGCCGAACTGCGAGCCTGGCTCACCTCGGGTAGCGCCATTCCAGAGGCGTGAGTGCGGGGATTGGAGCATACCAGGCAGTCTTCCGCCGGCCTCGCGATTTGAAATGTTGTGGATTGTGAGGCCGGATGGACACAAGTCGCTGTTGTGGGTAATCGGCGTTCCTCATTTCCGGCCTCGGAGGAACGTGATGTTGCGCCGGCACGCGATCTCGGACGCCCAACGAATGTTGAAGAACGCATGGCGGGCAATATGATGAATAGTTGGAAAACATGGGCGTTCGGCATGTTTTCGGAGGAGTTTGAGTTTCGCTTCCACGGAAGGTGTCACAGATCCCGATCCGTAGCGCCCACTCGCCTTCCCCGCGTTTCAGCGCCATGACCATCCCCTCTGTTGTCGGAATCGATCTGGGAACCACCTTCAGCCTCGCGGCAGACGTCGAGAATGGCCGACCGGTAGTCGTTCGCGATGCGGACGGTGTTGCGCTTGTGCCAAGCGTTATCAGTTTTCACGATGATGGCTCGGTTCTGGTGGGTACAGCGGCGAAGGAGCGAGCACTCTCCGATCCCGAACACACCATCTTCAGCGTTAAGCGGCTCATGGGCCGCACGCTCGCGGACCTCAAGAAAGAACTCGAACTGATCCCGCATCAGATCGTTGAACGCGAAATAGCCGATGGCCGCAAGGTGTTGCACGTTCGGATTGCGGGTCACGAGTACACGCCCGAAGAACTCTCCGCGATGATCTTGAAGGAGGTGCGCAAGCGCGCCGGCTACCCGACGAAAGCCGTCATCACCGTCCCCGCGTACTTCGATGACTCTCAGCGGCAAGCAACACGAGACGCGGGTCGCATCGCCGGGTTGGATGTGTTGCGAATCGTGAACGAACCGACCGCCGCGGCTCTGGCCTACGGACTGGAGAAACGCGGATCGGGAACAATCGCGGTCTACGACCTCGGCGGAGGAACTTTCGATTGCTCGATCCTGTCGCTGGCGGAAGGCGTGTTCAAGGTTCTCGCCACCAACGGCGATACTTATCTCGGAGGAGATGACTTCGACCGCTTGCTGATGCAAGTCGCGGCGAACGAGATGGGCATTGACCTTCAAGGAGACAGGAAGCAGGAGGCAGGGGACAGGAAAGACCCGGAGTTGCTCCAACATCTTCGCGACGCGGCCGAGCGAACAAAGATCGCGCTTTCGATTTCGGAGAGGGCCGAGTTCAAGGTTGAGATGCCATCGCGCGGGGTGAAGTTTAGTCGTGAGTTCACACGCGCCGGATTTGAAGAACTCATCCGGCCGCTCCTCGACCGCTCTCTTGAGCGCTGCAAGTCCGCGCTTCGCGATGCTCGCCTGACGCCCACGCAGATTGACGAAGTGGTGCTGGTCGGTGGTTCGACTCGAATTCCGTATGTGCGGAAGCGAGTCGGCGAGTTCTTCGCCAAGACTCCGCATACAGGCCTGAACCCGGATGAGGTCGTCGCGTTGGGGGCCGCGGTGCAAGCCGACATCCTCACCAGCGGCCGTCGCGACATGCTGCTGCTTGACGTGGTGCCGCTGTCGCTGGGAATCGAGACATTCGGCGGCGTTGTCGACAAGGTGATTCACCGCAACACCACGGTGCCGTGCCGCGCGACAACCCGATACACCACTTTCGCCGATGACCAGACCGTGATTCTGCTCAACATCTATCAGGGCGAACGCGAACTGACGCAGGATTGCCGGTTTCTGGGCACGTTCAAGCTCGCCGGCATTCCGCCCATGCCCGCTCAGTTCGCGCAAGTCGATGTCACGTTCCTGGTGAACCAGGACGGCATTCTGACAGTCAGCGCCAAGGAGCAGCGTAGCGAAGTTCAGGCCCAGGTGACTGTTCAACCCGCGCATGGGTTAACGCAGACCGAAGTCGAGCAACTCGTCACCGAGAGCATCGAACACGCGCAGGCCGATTTCACAGCGCGCCGGCTGATCGAACTTTGCAACAAGGCCGAAACCGACATTCGCCACACGGAGAAGCAACTCGCTCTGTCCGGCGACCAACTCACGCCAGACCAGCGCGACGCAATCACCACCGCGACCGCAAACTTACGTACCGCGATTGCGAGAAACAACCTCGGCGCGCTTCAAAACGCACTCGACGCATTCGGAGCAGCAACCAATCCGCTTGCGCTCATTGTGATGAATGAAGTGCTGCGAAAAGGGCTTGGTGGTACTGACGTGGACGATCTGGACCCGAACAAACTGTAGGACAGGCTGGACACCTGTCGCTCTGGAGGACAGGCATCTTGCCTGTCTCAACTTATGACAGGCAAGATGCCTGTCCTACGAAGACAGGAGCCACACCATGACCTGGCACGATGCACGCGAGATCGGCGAATTGCTCTTTGAGCAGTTCGATACGCTCGACCCGCTCACCGTGCGGTTCACCGACCTGCACAAGCACGTCCTGAACCTCGAAGGCTTCACGGGCAAGCCTAACGAGTCGAACGAAAAACTCCTCGAAGCCATTCAGATGGCGTGGTACGAGGAGTGGAAGGACGAGTACGGCAAGTGAGTGCCGTCACGGGGACACATCGGTCGGCGGTGCGTCTCCTGGCGGAACCGGTGGAGGAGTTCTCCACGCGCGCGGTTCTGATTCCGCGACGACTTCACGGCTTGCGCGCACCAGTTTGCGGATCGCCCACACAAGCGCGATGAACGCGGGGATCAGGATCGGGAGCCACGGCGTCAGAGCCACCGCGACCAGCACCGCCCCCTGAGCAAAACCCACAAGCCCCTCCCACGACTTCTCGAAGGTATCGCTGATTCGGCTGCCGAATGTCGGAGCGGTCGGCGGCTTGTAGTCCTTGATCTCGCGAAGCGTGAGGTAAACAGTTGAGAGCGCGGTGAGCTTCGAGAGGTAATCGAGCCGAGCCTGAGCACGCTCAATGTCCCCGCGAATCACCTTGATCTGCTCGCGTGTCTGAAGCACTTCGGTTCGCGTGGTGGATTCCTTCAGCAGTTTGTTGAGCGTTTCCTCTTCGTTCTTCAGGTTCTTCAGGCGTGCTTGCACATCCACGAATTCCTCGGTCACGTCCTGCGAATCGACCGCGTTACGTTGTGGTGTGCCGAGCGCAAGCAGCCCTTCGTTGAGAGGCTTGAAGCTCTCGGCGGGAACACGCAGCGTGTATGTCGCGGTTCGCTTGCTCCCCGTGTCACCCTTCACTTCAGACTTCGCGATGTACCCCTTGTGACCCGCGATGAGCTTCTCGACTTCAGGGACGGCGACTTCCAGATCCTTCACGATGACATCAAGCGTCGAAGTGAAGATGATGTGTCGCTTGGCCGGCGCGTTGGTCGCGACCGGATCGCCCGGACCATCGGCTTTTCCGGCAGCATCTTTGGCGACTCCACCGGGAGGGACGACTGCCGGTGGAACTGCGCCTCCCGCCTCGCGTTTGGCGGATTGCAGTGTTCCATCCGCCGCGTCCGAGGGCGCAGGGGGGGTCTTCTGGGCGCAGCCGATTAGCCCGAACACTGCCGCCATGAACGCCAGCATCAGAACGCAAACGGAAATGCGACGAGACATGATCCACCTCTGCAGAAGAATACTGCGGAGCGTGACAACTACACTCAAGAGCCAACTCACGACCAGTTATTCCCTAGACGATGTTCGGCGGGATTCGGTTGTAAATCGTTGTCAATTCGGCCAGCCGGGGAATCGCATCCTGGCGGAACTGATCGAGGCGGAAACGCCAGCGCCAGTTGCCATCCGCGATGCCGGGGCGGTTCATTCGTGCTTCGCTGCCCATGCTCAGAACGTCTTGAAGCGGTGCCACAGCAACAACCGCCACCGACGACCACGCCAGCCGGAGCAAGTCCCAGGCGGGATCGCTCACCGGCCTACCGAGCGTCTGAGCCAGAAAATTCCGGCCGTACTCGTTGAGCGTTGCGTACCAGCCGTTGACGGTGTCGTTGTCGTGCGTGCCTGTATACGATACGCAGTTGGTGGCGTAATTGTGCGGCCAGTGCGGGTTGTTCGGCGAATCCAAGGCGAACTCAATCACGCGCATACCAGGTAGGCCGAGCGTGTCTCGTAGTTCCTCCACATCGGGTGTGATGAGTCCGAGGTCTTCCGCGATGATTGGCAGCCCGCCAATGGCCGTGCGAAGTCGCTCGAAGAGTTTCAGTCCGGGTCCATCAATCCACTTTCCGTTGCGCGCGGTTTTCTCACCCGCCGGGATGTGCCATGCCTGAGCGAACCCGCGGAAGTGATCGAGCCGGATCAGATCCACCTGCTTCAGTTGCCTCAGTAGGCGCGCGCACCACCACGCAAAGCCGGTTGTTTCCATGCGTGCCCAGTCGTAGATCGGGTTCCCCCAGTGCTGGCCGTCCTCGCTGAAGTAGTCCGGAGGCACGCCAGCCACCACAATCGGCTTGCGGTCGGCATCGAGCAGGAACTGATCCGGGTTGGCCCACACATCGGCCGAATCGAGCGCGACAAAGATCGGAGCGTCTCCGATAATCTGCACCTTGCGCTCGGCAGCGAACTTCCGTAACGAACTCCACTGACGATCAAAGAGGAACTGACCAAACTTGTGCATCTGCACTTCAGCGGCGAGTTCCTTTTCCAGCGCGGTGAGCGCGACCGGATTTCGGCGCAGGAGATCGGGCGGCCACGCAGTCAGACCCGCTCCGCCAAGCGATTCACGAATCGCCATGAATAGCGCGTAGTCGTTCAGCCAACTGGCTTCAGCGTTGCAGTAGTTCTGGAAGTCGTGCTGGAGCCACTGAGACTTCCCGCTTTGAAACGAGTTCCACGCAGCGCGCAGGAGCTTCGTCTTGAACGGCGTGATGCGCTCGTACTCGACCCAATCATTCGAGAACTGCTCACCCGCCCACAGTTCTGGACTCACCAAGCCATCCTGTTGAAGTAGTTCGGGACTCAGGAGATTGATGTTCCCCGCGAACGCCGAGAACGATTGATATGGCGAATCCCCTGCCCCGGTCGGTCCCAGCGGAAGTATCTGCCACCACGATTGCTTCATCGCGGAGAGCGTTTCCACCCACCGATAGGCAACCGGGCCAAGATCACCGATCCCGAAGGCACCGGGCAAGCTCGTTGGATGAAGCAAGATTCCCGAAGATCGCGGAAGGAACAGCGTGGACATGCGATTCTCGTCAGTGTCGCGAATAGATACTGACGAAGTATACGCCGGAGGACGAAGAGAAGCCGCACGAGGAAGACAGAAGAGAATGGCCACAAAAAAGCACAAATGGCACAACGGAAAACCAAAGACACAGAGTTCGATTCAACACTGCTCTCCTGTCTTCTGTTTTGTTCTGTGCCTTTTGTGCCTTTTTGTGGCCATTCTCTCTTCCAACTTCACTCCAGCGCTGCGATGACGGCACCGAGGCCGCCGTCGCCGGTCAGTTCGCGGACGGGGAGCAAGCCGAGATAGAGCTTGCGAGCTTCGTTGACGACTTCCAACTCAGTCGGGTCACGACCCGTGAGAAGCGCGTGCGCGTGAGTCATCACCGCGGACTTCAGCGTGTTCGCTTGAACGCGCATTGTATGAGGAACCCAGCGGCCGGGGTGAAGGTGAAGGTAGCGGCCATCCGCGGGTCCGAGCCGAATGGTCCACTTCGAGCCGTCCGGGAATTCCGTCATGGCGTATTCGCCCTGTTCGGTGAGCCACTTTGCAAGCGGATCGAACTCGAACAGCTCGCGGCTCTTGAGGTCAGCGAAGACGAACTCCGCAATCGCTACGGGTGTGAACGAACCGGTGTAAAGGTCCATCAGGCGAGCGCCGACAACCGCCATCTCCGCCGGCAGTGCTTCAACACCTTCTCGATCGACACTTGCGGCCGATGCGATCCGCCCGCGAATCCAGCCGGCGTGATGTTTCCAGGTGTTGAGGAGCGCGGGATGCGGAAGGTCGTCGGTCATGATGGGCACCTCTATTGCCATCCTCCAAAGTGAAACGCCCTGGTTGCCCAGGGCGAGAAAGAGTCAACCGCCGCAAGTTCGCGAGGCACTTTGCAGTTCAGCTTGACAGACTGAACCCTCTTGGAAAGGGGGTTGCGTGTAAGCCCCGACGGTAGGTCAGCGGTTGACATTGAAGGGACGCGCCGCCGGGAAGAAGGTTCGCGAGAAAAGATAGGCCACAGACGAACGCAGATAGACACGGATCGGAAAAGACAGAATGGCCACAAAAAAGCACAAAGGGCACAAAAGAAAACAGAAGAGAAAGACAGAAGTTTGAGTTCAATTCAATCTCTTCTGTGTCTTTTGTCTTCCTTTGTGCCTTTTGTGCTTTTTTGCGGCCATTGTCTTCTGTCTTTCTGATCCAGCCTTTCATCTGTGTTCATCCGTGGCGGTTCTTCTCTTCACTCCACGCGGCAGAACACGGCCTTTAAGTATCGGCCTTCGGGTACTTGAAGCAAAAACGGGTGATCCGGGGCGGCTCCGGCGATCTTGAACACCTGAAGCGTCCGCCCCGCTTGCCACGCAGCGCGCCGAACCGATTCCAGGAAGTCCGCTTCGCTCACAAGCCCCGTACAGGAGCACGTCAGGAAGATTCCGCCTGGCGAAACGACTTGCAGAGCCAACCGGTTCATGTCGCAATACTTCCTCAGAGCCTGATCGACGCTTTCGCGGTCGCGTGTGAGCTTCGCGGGGTCGAGTACGACCACATCGAATCGCTCGCCGTTGGGAATGATGTCTCGCAACCACGCGAAGAGATCGGCTTGCACATAGCGAATCTGTGCGCTGTTGAGCTTGGCGTTCTGCTTCGCCAACTCGATGGCTTGCTCGTCGAGATCAAGCCCGATCACTTCGGAGGCTTCGCCCTTTGCCTTCGCGTAGACTCCGAACCCACCTGTGTTGCAGCACAAATCCACCACTCGCTTTCCGCGACAGAACTCTGAGAACGCCTTGCGATTGTCGCGCTGATCCACGAAGAAGCCCGTCTTGTGCTTGCTTCCGGGAGCAACGCGGAACTTCAGCCCGTGTTCGGTGATCGTGTCCGGCGGAGGAGGCTCGGGCGAACGGCAATCGAACGACTCTTGCTTGCAGACGTGTTCCTCCGCGAAGTAATAGAAACGCGCGGAGGGGAAATGAATCCGCAGCGCGTCCATGATGGCTGCGCGCTGACGGTACATCCCCGCGGAGAAGAACTCGATTACAAGCGTCTCTCCGAAGCGATCCACGACAAGTCCGCTTAAGCCATCCGCTTCGGAATGCACGAGGCGGTAAGCGCTCGTCACGTCGTCGAGCTTCAGCGATTCCCGGCGAAACGAAACGGCAGTGGCGATCTTGCGGGCGAAGAACTCCGCGTCAATCGCTTCCTCCTGTTTCGTCGTCAGCACGCGAAGCGTGATGCGCGAGTGGCCGTTGTAGAACCCGCGAGCAACCCACCGACCGGCCCTCTCGTGGATGTCGACGACACTTCCCGGCGCAATGCGCGTAGCGGGCTTCTCCACCATCTTCTGGAAGATCCACGGATGAGAGGATCGTCTCTCAATCTTGAGCGCGACGACGGGTAACTGTGAGGTAGTAGGAAAGTCGTGCATTTGGTACGCTTGTGGTGAGAGTGTTCTCTCCATTTTACGTCTGGGTTGCCCACCCGAATGGCTGGCATCCTCTTTTGGAACATGCGCGTCCGCAATGAAACGGACCGGACCACGCGAGAAGCGGCTCTCCGTGAGCCCCTGATGCGGTTAGTTCAGTCCCGCTCACCTGAGATCCTCGTGTTCTCGGAGTGCGAGATTCCCGAAGAAGTTATCGAGCAGGCATTAAACGCCGCTGGACAAGGTCAATACGTTTATCCTCGCTCGCGGAGCCGACGGATTCGCGTCTGGACGCGATTGGCGGCAAACAGCATCGTGGATCGGTACAACGGAGGAGTAACTTCCCGCATCACCATCCGCGAAGTGACCGTTCCCGGAAACGATCCATTCCTGTTGGTTGGTGTTCACCTGTGGGATCGACAGAGGCTCACGACCGAAGAAGGCAGAGGTTTGTCGGTCGGTGAAGTGGCTGCGAGGGTTCGACAGATTGAGCGGACGTGTGGGCACTCTCGAACACTGCTCATCGGCGATCTGAACATGAACCCTTATGAGGCCGGCGTTGTCGGAACTCAAGCCCTGCACGCCGTCATGACGCGAGAGTTGACCGCGACAGTCGCCAGTCTAACGCCTCGCGAACGTCATTCGTGCTTCTACAACCCGATGTGGTGTTGCTTCGGCGATGTTTCCTCTGGTCCACCCGGAACGTACTATTGGGTGAACGTGGAGGAACCAACGAACCACTTCTGGCAGATTTACGACCAGGCTTTGATCCGGCCCGACCTGCTGGACAAGTTTGTTCGCGTTGAGATTCTCGCTCACGACGGACAGGAGAGTTTGCTGACACCAACAGGCCGCCCGCGAGCGGGATCACTCTCGGATCACTTACCGCTGTATTGCGAGTTCAACTTCAGTTAACGGGAACTGCTATGCCAATCGAGATCCCCGATCTTTGGGATGATGACATCAAGGTGGATGTGCTGCCGCCGCTCGTCATCCTCAAAGCGCAAGACGAAGCTATCAGGCGGAAAACTGAGGGCATTCTGCGCACGCAAATCGTGTCCAGGGAGATCGAGAGAGAACCAGAAGACGACGAGGAAGAGACAAAGGTTGACGTTGTCTACACTCTGGACCTCGAAGCAACTGCGCTTGGCTACCGAGAATCAATCCTCAATGTATTTCATCGCAAGGGGAGGCTCTATCCAGTCACGATCACGATGCCGGAGAAGATCGAGTGGTCAACTGATCCGTCGGCATATTCCTATTCAGCACGCTGCTCCTCGTCGGGTGAGTTCATCCAACA
>JAKEEV010000647.1 GCA_022616395.1 Planctomycetia bacterium
GGCTGGTGAGTTCTTCACCTCACCAGCCGGCTAACGCCGGCCGTTCGCCCAGTCACTTCCCGACCCACTTGAGCACCAGCGGGCCGGGGACGACCTCCTTCACCACCATATCCTGCGTGGTTTTCGGCGCTGGTTTGGGCTGCGCTTTGGCCATCGGCTTGTCTTGACGTGATTGCTTCAGGGGCACGCCAATCGCCTTTGTGCGCCTGTTTGCATTCACCGGGCCATCGGGGGATTCAAGGCTGATTGTCACGCACGCGATCCCCACCACTGCTCCATATTTGTTCAGAATTGGTCCTCCGCTCGAACCGCTTGCATATTCTGTCGTGACACCCATCCACTTCTCGACTTTCCCAGCATCGTTCTTGTTTGTGCTGTAGCGCGTGACGTGTCCTTGCGTGAACATGAAGAACAGGTCGCCGGGGTGACTGAGTAGGCCGACCCACGAACCGACTTCCGGGTATGTCTGCGACACCGGCAGAGGAGTCAAGTTTTTGGCATCAATTCGGAACACCGCGACATCCGCTGTCTTGTCTCCTCCGAGGAATTCGGTAAGCGGGTAGACGTTGCCAGCGCGATCCGCAGCGCAGAACACTTCTCCCTTCTTCAAGTCTTCGAACACGTGCCAGCAGGTGACCAGCACGCCATCGGGAGCAAGCACCCAGGCGGTTGCGTAGGTTCCGATTTCCCAGTCGCCTTTCTTGTCCGGGTACATGCTGCCGACGATGAAGACGCTCGGCAGCGCGGTCTTGTAGATCTCTTCGGGCGAGAGAACCTTCTCGTTGGGCTTGGCGGGCGTGATCCCCGCGGGTCGCGACTTGAGTTGCGCGATGAGTTTGGCGTGCGCGAGCGGTTTCTTGTTCTTGGCAAGCGCTTCGAGCTTGTCGAAGAACCGCTCGTACACCTTGTCGTCATCGACGAACTTCGGCTCGACCACCGGCGTTGGCTCCCGCGGCGGCTGCGCGGGGGCTGTCGAGATGCCGAAGGCGAACGAAGACGCAACGAGCGCCAGCAGGCAAACGCGAACCATACGATGCCTCCGCGAGGGTGAATGAACGCGAGATCAGAAGGGAGTTTTCTTGTAGCGGCCGGTCTTTTCGATGAGATCGCGCATTTGTTGCAGTTGTTTTTTATGCTGACGAATCGCGGCGATGAGTCGTTCGACGACAACGGTCGAGAAGCGGATGTGTTCCTCGGTTTCATCCAGGCGGAGTTTCAGTTCCGCCCAGAGTGATGCTTCAAGTTCGGCGTGTTCGAGCAACCCCGAAGCTGTCCGGCAGATATCAGTGAC